>CAZZIQ010000005.1:0-51034 GCA_964654355.1 uncultured Piscirickettsiaceae bacterium | reverse complement strand
GCAGTGCAAAGCCTTCGGTGAGGCGGCTAAGCAATGAGCGTGTGATGGGGCTTTCGGGGTTCATGTCGGTTCCTTCCTTGGGACTCGGATGGGACTGTATAGAGCCGCAGGGGCAGCAGGGAAGTGCGAAAACCCTGCGTTAGAACATCACTGAATCAGTGTTTTTGGGTTGTCGAACGATAGCCGCAAGATCGTCGTTATTAGTGACTTTTCAGGCGCTTTGTCATATTTCCCAGCGATACCCCACGCCGTGCACATTGCGAATGGCACGGAAGCTCGGATCCATCGTCTTGAGCTTGCCGCGAATGCGGCGGATGTGTCCGCTGATGGTGTTCTGGGTCACGATGCGTTGGCGCGTGACTTCAGCAAGTTGATTGAAGCTGCACACCTTGCCGGGCTGACTCGCTAGGCAATCTAAGATGCGTAATTCCGTGAGCGTGGCTTCGAGTTCCTGACCGTTCCAGTGCGCACGCACACGTTCGAGATCCACCGATAAGCCATGTTCCGCAGGTAGGCTTGGTGTTGATTCTGGTTGGCTGCGCAGTTCGCGGATGCGGATGAGCGAAGCGACGCGTTCTTTGAGGATGCTGAGGCTGACCGGTTTCGGTAGGTAATCCCAGGCGCCCATGCGCAGCCCGCTGATGCGGTCGAAGTCGTTGTCGCGCGCGGAGACAAACAGCGGAATGGTTTGTGGGGCGTGTTGTTGCAAAAAGCGCAGCACATCAAAGCCGCCGTCGTATTCGGTGCCGAGTTGAATATCCAAGATCGCTAGGTCGGGTGCGTCGGCCTGAATCGCGCGGATGGCGGTGGCCCGGTCGGGATAGCCATGTACGGCATAGCCGTGGCCGGCGAGGGCGTTGCAGTAGTTTTCAAGCGCGGTGGTGTCGTCTTCGACGATGACTACGTGGTGTGGCATGCCCATCTCCGGCTTCTTGTTGTTGGTGGCTTCGAATCATAGAGAGACCGAGCGACGAAGGGTGTCGCGAAACTCAATCCGCAATATTTCGACAAGGGATGCGGAAATTCTGCGTTGCCGATCTGCTTGACTGGTTTTCGCGTTGTTCACGCATTTTTCCTGCAATTCTTTGGCTCGTCCTTGCGGCGTAATACGAACCCATGAACGGGTTTTGTGGGCGCTTCTCCTCCGTTTAACCCCCTCTCTGAGGGGGTTCTTTTTTTGAGGCGTCGCTTTTGGAGGAATCGCTATGCGTAGGGTCTTGCGGGATGTGATCGACGAGCTGCGTCAATACGGATTGGTGTTCTTTGTATTGTTGCTGGCCTCAGGCGCGGTTTTTGCGTCGCCTGAGCGGGTGCGGATTTCAGAGGTGTCACGCGGTGAGCTGTTGTTGCATGCCGCAGAGGGCGGGTATTTCGCTGCGCCGCCGGTGGATACGGCGGTGTTGATTCGAGTGAGTGGCCCGGTGGTGCGCACCAAGATTCGCCAACGTTTTGATAATCCGCTCGATTTATTTATGGAAGGGACCTATGCCTTTCCCTTGCCAGAAGATGCCGCGGTCGATCACATGCGCATGCAAATCGGCGATCGTTTGATTGAGGGACAGGTTCAAGAGAAAGAACAGGCACGCCGTACCTATGAGCAGGCCAAGGCCGAGGGCAAGGTCGCGAGCTTGTTGGATCAGGCACGGCCCAATCTCTTCACCACAGCGGTCGCTAACATTCCGCCCAAAGGTGAGGTGATCATCGAGATCGAGTACCAGCATCTCGCGCGATGGTCCGATGCGTCTTTCTCGCTACGCTTCCCGATGGCGATTACGCCACGCTTCAATCCAGCCGTTAAGCACCAAACCGTCATCGATGCGGTTGGCACGCCACGCTACGGTGTATTGCCAGGTGAAATGGCGAATGCCGTCGCAGAGCCAGAAGATCCGCAAGGGCATATCCGTCTTACGGTCGAGCTCGAGCCCGGTGTGCCGGTCGATACGGTACAAAGCCGTTATCACGCCATTACCCAAGAGCCGTTACGCATTGCCGGTAGTGAAGGTATGCGGATTCGTTTGCAAGAGGATGCGCAGCCTGCAGATCGTGACTTTGAGTTGGTGTGGACGCCGCGACCGGGACATCAGCCCACCGGTGCATTCCTCACTCAAGAAGCAACCCGCGATGGCTACTACAGTGTGTTGATGCTCATGCCTCCCGCACCGATGCATCAGCCTGAAGCGATTGCGCGTGAACTGATCTTCATCATCGACACCTCGGGCTCAATGGCGGGGCCGTCGATGCGTCAAGCCAAAGCCGCATTGCAGCTGGCGCTCAAGCGTCTGCGTCCAATCGATAGCTTCAACATCATCCGCTTTAGTGATGCGGCAGAGGTTTTGTTTGGTAATCCTCGCTTGGCCAGCGCCGAGGCACTGACCTTGGCACAACACTTTGTTGAAGATCTTGAAGCCGATGGAGGTACGAACATGCAGCCCGCCTTGGAGGGTGCATTGGCGCAAGAAAACCCGTTTGCGGGTAGCCGGATGCGGCAGGTCTTGTTCCTGACCGATGGCGCGGTGGGCAATGAAAAAGAGCTCTTTACTTTGATTGAAGATCATCTGGGTGAGCATCGTTTGTTTACCGTCGGGATCGGCTCGGCACCGAACAGCTATTTCATGCGCAAGGCCGCTCAGTTTGGGCGCGGGACGTTTACGCATATTGGGCGCGAGCAAGAGGTCGAAGAAAAGTTACGCGCCTTGTTTGCCAAGATGGAGAAGCCACTGCTGACGAATATTGAGGTCGACTTCGGGGTGTATGGCTATCAGCTACCGGAGCGCATTCCCGATTTGTATGGCGGTGAGCCGATTACGGTTGCGCTGCAATCGTCCAATGTCCCCAAGGAGGTAACGATCAAAGGTCGCTACGGCAGCAAAGACATTGAATTCACGGTGCCGCTACTACAAGCCAAGACGATGCAAGGATTGGATACCCATTGGGGGCGGCAGCGGATTGAAGAGTGGATGGATCGTGCGGTGTTGGGTACGCCCGAATCGGTGGTGCGTAGGGAAATTGTTGAGCTCGCGCTGCGCCATCACCTAGTGAGCAAGTACACCAGCCTCGTTGCGGTGGATGTCACGCCCGTTCGTCCCGCCGATCAAGACCTGTTGGAAGTGAAGCGCTTGTCGAATCGCCCGCAAGGCTTGCGCATCGCTGCGGCACAGACCGCAACGCCGATGCAGTTGCTGATTTTGTCTGGCTTGTTATTGCTGATCACAGCGGGTTGGCTCTGGAACCGTGAGCGCCGGGATGCTCATGTGGCGTGAGTCATTAAAGTCGATCCGGTCGCTCTCGCCGCGTCGCGCGGTGATCGCTCTGCTCATGGTGCTGGGCGTAGGTTTGTTGGTGCAAGGTCTGTGGATTCCCGCTAAGGCCGTTGTGGCGCAGGTGTTATTAGAGCGCGCATGGGAAGAATCCAAAGCCTTGGGCGGCGTGCCGGTGAAGCCTTGGGCGTGGGCCGATCATTGGCCTGTCGCTCGACTGCATTTCCTGCAACGGGGCGAGTCGTATGTGGTGCTTTCCGGCGATCAGGGTGCGTCTTTGGCTTTTGCACCGGGACACAACCCGCAATCAGCTGCGCTTTCTGCAACGTTAGGCACCAAGGTCATCAGCGCGCATCGCGATACCCACTTCACTGTCCTGCGAGATGTTTTGGTGGGCGAGTCGGTGGCGCTGGAAACCGAGCAGGGCATGCGTTCCTATCGCGTTACACAAATGGACGTGATCAATGTGCGTCAGCAGACGCTCGAGATCTTTCCGGAGGGCGAAGATGCGTTGGTCTTGGTGACCTGCTATCCGTTTGACGCCGTAAACCCCAATGGGCCGTTGCGCTTGGTGGTGCAACTAGCAGCTGATTAGTCGCCGAGTAGCGCTAGCAAATCTTCTGGCCGATCAATCAAGACATCGGCTTTCCACTTCTCGGGTTTGTCGCCGGGCATGATGTAGCCGTAGCGCGCAGCCACGGTACGCATGCCTGCGGCTTTGCCGGCGTCGATATCCCGCGGTGCATCGCCAACATAAACGCAATGTTCAGGTTTGGTTTGCAGGTTTTTGCAGGCCTTAAGTAAAGAGTCGGGTGCGGGCTTGCTGCGTTTGACTTGGTCGCCGCTCACAACGCAGTGACAACGTGGAATCAGTCCGAGTTGTGAGATCAGTGGTTCGGTGAAGCGCGCCGGCTTGTTAGTAACGACGCCCCATTGCAGGCCGCGTTGATCCAGTTCGGCCAAGACCTCATTCATGCCATCAAACAGTTTGGTGGCACGAGTAAGGTTTTGTTCATACACCGCGAGCAGGGCTTCGCGCAGTTCTTCAAAGTTGGGCACGCTGCTGCGTGGACCAAAGCCGAGTTCGATCAATGCCGCGCTGCCATTCGAGGCATAAGGACGCACGCGCGCGGGCGGCAAGGCTTCTTGGCCGTGGCGGGCCAGGATGACATTCAGGGCATAACCGAGATCACCGGCGGTATCGGCAAGGGTGCCGTCTAAGTCGAACAGTACTGTCCGTACATCTGTGAGGATCGACATAAAACTTCGTCGGTTTATTCGGCGGGACGCGTCGTCGTCGCCATGTAGTTGACACTGAGGTCGCGTGAAGACAGCGTGAACAGTTTGTTGAATGGGTTGTATTGCAGGCCCATCAGGTCGGTGACTTCGAGGCCTGCGGCGCGGCACCATGTGCTCATTTCGCTGGGACGAATCAGCTTGCGGTAGTCATGGGTGCCTTTCGGTAAAAGCTTTAAGACGTATTCCGCACCGACAATCGCAAATAACCATGACTTTGGATTGCGGTTGATGGTGGAGAAGAACACGGTTCCACCGGGTTTGACCAAGGCCTTGCACGCGGCAATCACCGAGGCCGGATCGGGCACATGCTCCAGCATTTCCATGCAGGTGACGACGTCGTATTGACCGGCGCGTTGTGCGGCGAGCTCTTCCGCAGTGATGGCGATGTATTCGACGTCGGCATTGGATTCGAGCTGGTGCAGCTTGGCAACGCTCAGCGCTGCGCCAGCCGCATCAATGCCGGTAACTTTGGCGCCAACGAAATGCATGGACTCACTGAGGATGCCGCCACCACAGCCAACATCAATCACGGTTTTGCCTTCAAGGCCGCCGCACTGTTGATCGATGTAGTCCAAGCGAATTGGATTGAGGTCATGCAGCGGGCGGAATTCACCTTTGCGATCCCACCAGCGATGCGCGAGCTCATCAAATTTGTTGACCTCGTGCGGGTCAATGTTGCGTGCGTTTTCAGTCGACATGGTGTGTTTTATTCGTTGCGATTCGTTGCGCCCATTCTGCCGCATTGTGGACCAGCGCGTCGGCGTCGGCGTTGATCAATGTGCGTTCATGCAGGACATGTTTCCCCGCCACCCACGCATTACGCACCTGATTTCGACTTGCGGCATACACCAGTTGCGAGGCGAGTTGATAAAGCGGTTGGGTTTCGATGCTGCGTAAATCCAATGAGATCAGGTCAGCATCCTTTCCGACCTCAATTGAGCCAATGCGTTCCTCCAAGCCCAGTGCGCGTGCGCCACCGAGCGTGGCCATTTCAAGTGCTTGCTCGGCGTTGAGCGCGGCGGCGTTTTGCGCCACACCCTTGGCAAGCAAGGCGGCGGTGCGAAGCTCGCCAAAGATGTCGAGATCGTTATTGCTGGCCGCGCCATCGCTACCCAACGCGACATTGATGCCGGCCTCCAACAAGGTCTGCACCGGACAGAAGCCGCTGGCGAGCTTGAGGTTGGATTCAGGGCAATGAATCACGCTGACGCCGGTATCGGCGAGGCGGGTGATCTCGTCCTCGCGCAGCTGGGTCATGTGGACGGCTGCGAGGCGCGGCGAGAGCAGACCTAAGGCATCCAAGCGCGCCAGTGGACGGCCGCCATGTTGCTTCACCGCTTCTTCGACTTCGAAGGCGGTTTCATGCACATGCATATGAATCGGAATGTCGAGTTCTTCGGCCAGCATGGCAATGCGGGTGAGTGGCGCATCGGACACCGTGTAGGGCGCATGCGGCGCGAAGGCGGTATGTAGCGTGGCGTGGTTTTGTAGTCGATCCTGTAAGGCCAAGCCTTTCGCGAGGTAATCATCGGCGTCTTGCGCATACGCCGTTGGGAAGTCGATCACAATCAAACCGACCACCGCGCGTTGTCCGATTTCGCTGGCGACTTGTGCAGTGACTTCGGGGAAGAAGTACATGTCGTTGAAGCAGGTCACGCCACCGCGCAGCATTTCGGCGCACGCCAAACGTGTGCCGTCGGCAACAAACTCAGGACTGACCCAGCGTTGTTCCGCGGGCCAGATGTGTTCTTGAAGCCACGGCATCAGCGGCAGGTCATCAGCAAGGCCGCGCAGCAAGGCCATGGCCGCATGCGTATGCGCATTGATCAAGCCTGGCATTAAGACTTGTTCACCCAGATCGATGCTTTGGCTGGCTTGCCAGTTTGCGTTGAGCTCGGCGCTAGGACCAATGGCTTGAATCACGCCGTCGCGAATGGCGACGCCATGGTGTTCCAACACGACCCCGCGCGGGCGGATCGGTAACAACCAACGAGCATGAAGGAGGAGGTCAGCAGCGTGCATGGCGGCTAAGATACCGGAATTCGTGCCCTGCGCCCGGTTTTGTGTCTGTTTTTACTGCTTTGGAATCTGCCGCCATGTCGACTGTTTTTGATCTCACCGACCGTAGCCTCAGTCCCGCGATTCAGTGGGATGGTCAACAGCTCACCTTGCTGGATCAGCGCAAGTTGCCGAACGAGGTGATTTACCTCGACATCCCCAGTGCCGCGGCTGCGGCCGATGCCATTCGTGACATGGTGGTGCGGGGTGCGCCCGCGATTGGAATTACTGCAGCGTATGGCATTGCTTTAGCCGCGCGCGCACTCGGCCAGCGCGCTGCTGCGGTGAGTGATTGGAGTGCGGCGCTTGACCAAGACCTTGCGGTGTTGGCGGCTTCGCGTCCGACGGCGGTGAATTTGTTCTGGGCAATTAGGCGCATGCGCGGCGTGCTCTCCGAGGCGGTTGCCGACATGCCGGCGCGTTTGGCGGTAGAAGCGGAAGCGATTCATCGCGAAGATTTGGCGGCGAATCAGGCCATGGGCGACTTTGGTGCGACCTTGATTGCTGAGGGCAGTGGTGTATTGACGCACTGCAATGCGGGCGCGCTGGCGACAGGTGGCTACGGCACGGCGGTGGGTGTGATTCGCTCGGCTTGGCGCGATGGTCGCTTGAAGCAGGTGTTTGCCGATGAAACCCGGCCGTGGCTGCAGGGCGCGCGTCTGACCGCGTGGGAGCTGCTGGAAGCGGGCATCCCGGTTAATTTGGTGGCGGATGGCGCGTCGGCCTGGTTGATGAAGCAAGGGCAGGTGCAGGCGGTGGTGGTCGGTTCGGATCGCATTGCCGCGAATGGGGATGTTGCAAACAAGATTGGCACCTATGCCGCAGCGCTTGCTGCGCGTGCGCATGGTGTCCGCTTCATTGTTGCTGCGCCGATCTCGACCATCGATCCTGACACGCCGAATGGCGCTTCCATCCCGATCGAGACGCGCACAGAAAACGAATTGCTAGAGTTGTCGGGCTGTCGTGTCGCGGCACCTGGCGCACATGCCTGGAACCCCGTGTTTGATGTCACGCCTGCGGATTTGGTCGATTTCATTGTCACCGAGCATGGCATCATCGAGCGCCCGGATCGGGCCAAGATTGCTGCGCATCTGGCGTCTGCCGCGGCGGCCCGCGCTGAGGCTCGAAACTAATCAGGTTTCAAGGACTTACCTGTACTTTTCTGGGCCTAAAAATGCCCCGAAACGGGGCGCGCTCTGCTAGAATTCGGGGGTTATTTTTTCGCGTTGTTTATCACGCTGTTTTCTACGTTAGGTAAAGCCCTTCATGAGTGAGTTCGCCCGAGAAGTCGTCCGCGTCAACATCGAGGACGAAATGCGTCAGTCGTATCTCGACTACGCGATGAGTGTCATTGTCGGGCGTGCCCTTCCAGATGTTCGAGACGGCCTCAAGCCGGTACATCGTCGCGTACTGCATGCGATGCGTGAGCTCGGGAACGATTACAACAAGGCCTATAAAAAATCTGCGCGCGTCGTCGGTGACGTGATCGGTAAATACCACCCGCACGGCGACTCAGCGGTGTACGACACGATGGTGCGTATGGCGCAGCCGTTCTCGATGCGCTATGTGCTCATCGATGGCCAAGGTAACTTTGGTTCGGTTGATGGCGACTCACCGGCGGCGATGCGTTACACCGAAGTGCGCATGACCAAGTTGGCACATGAGCTACTCGCCGACATTGATCGCGAAACCGTCGATTTCATTCCCAACTACGATGGTTCGGAGCAAGAGCCAGCGATTCTGCCGACGCGTGTACCCAACCTGTTGGTCAATGGCGCGGAAGGCATCGCGGTGGGCATGGCGACCAAGATTCCGCCGCACAATTTGCGCGAAATCGTGACGGCGTGTATCGCGTTGTTGGATAGCCCCGAGCTGACGATTCCGGATTTGATTCAACACGTGCCGGGTCCGGATTTTCCGACCGGCGGCACCATCTTTGGCATTAGCGGCATTCATCAGGCCTACCTCACCGGGCGTGGTCGCGTGGTCATTCGTGCTAAGTCACACGTCGAAGGCGAGGCGGGCGAGAAGCAAAGCCTCGTGTTTGATGAACTACCGTATCAGGTCAACAAGGCAATGCTGCTGGAGCGCATCGCCGAGCTGGTGCGCGAGAAGAAGATTGAGGGCATTTCCGGATTGCGCGATGAGTCGGATAAAGACGGCATGCGTATGGTGGTCGAGCTCAAGCGCGGTGAAATCCCCGATGTTGTGCTGAACAACTTGTATCGTCAGACGTCGTTGCAGAGTGTGTTTGGTGTGAACATGGTGGCGTTGATTGATGGGCGTCCGCGTCTGCTCAATCTCAAAGAAATTCTTGACGCCTTCCTGCGTCATCGTCGTGAAGTCGTTACCCGTCGTACCTTGTTCGATTTGCGCAAGGCACGGGAGCGTGCGCATTTGTTGGAAGGTTTGGCCGTTGCGCTGGCCAATCTCGACCCAGTGATCGAGCTGATCAAAAAATCACCGACCCCGGCCGAAGCCAAAGAAGCTCTGGTTTCTGCGGTTTGGCAGCCAGGCATGGTGTTGGAAATGGTCGCGCGTGCCGGTGCGGCAGAAACGCGTCCCGAAGGCCTCGATGTGGCCTATGGCTTACAAGACGACGGCTATCACTTGTCGCCTGAACAAGCGCAAGCGATTCTCGATTTGCGTTTGAATCGCCTGACGGGCCTCGAACAAGAAAAAATCCTGAATGAATTCCGTGACATCGTGGAGCGTATTGCGGAGTTGCTGTTGGTCCTTACGGATCCGGAACGCTTGCGTACAGTCGTGCGTGAAGAGCTCGAGGCCGTGCGTGAACAGTATGGCGATGATCGCCGTACCGACATCGTGGAAGACGATGCCGAGATTCAATACGAAGACTTGATTGCGGAAGAAGATATGGTGGTCACGCTTTCGCATGGCGGTTATGTCAAGCGTCAGCCGTTGTCGGAATATCGTGCACAGCGTCGCGGTGGTCGAGGTAAGTCCGCCACTTCCATGAAGGAAGAAGACTTCATTGATCGCCTGATTGTGGCCAATACACATGACACGGTGCTGTGTTTCTCCACGCGCGGCCGCTTGTATTGGATCAAGGTCTACATGTTGCCGCAGGCCGGTCGTAACGCACGCGGACGCCCGATCAATAACATCCTGCCGCTGGAAGAAAACGAACGTATCTCGGCCTTCTTGCCGATTCGCGAATACACCGAAGGCCATTACGTGTTGATGGCGACCGAGAGCGGCACGGTGAAGAAGACCGCGTTGACTGAATTCTCGCGTCCGCGTAGCAACGGCATCATCGCAGTGAATCTGCGTGATGACGATCGCTTGATTGGTGTCGAAATCACCGACGGTGGTCAGGACGTGATGTTGTTCTCGAGCAATGGTCGCGCAGTCCGTTTTGCTGAAACTGAAGTGCGCGCCATGGGTCGTACTTCAACGGGCGTGATCGGCATGCGTATCCCGGACGGTGAGCGCATTGTGTCCTTGCTGATTCCGGAAGCGGATACGTCGATTCTGACGGCGACCGAGAACGGCTATGGCAAGCGCACGGCGATTGATGAATACCCGCGCAAGGGTCGTGGCATCCAAGGTGTGATCTCAATTCAGACCTCGGAGCGTAATGGCCAGGTGGTTGGTGCCACGCAGGTGGCAGAGAGCGATGAGATTATGTTGATCACCGATCGTGGCACGTTGGTGCGTACGCGTGCGGATGGTGTCTCTCAGCTTTCGCGAAACACACAGGGTGTGACCTTGATCCGCTTGACCGACGGCGAGCGTCTGGTCAGCGTGGAGCGTGTAGCTGAACAAGATGAGGATGAGTTGGATGAAGATGGGGCGGCTGAAACCGCTAGCCCTGAAGCCGACGCATAACCCAACACTGCATGCCCCGCAGTTCGCTGCGGGGCTTTTTTATTATTTCGAATCAAGAGCGAGGAGTAAAAACCATGTCGCGCGCTTTCAATTTCAGTGCGGGGCCGGCGATGTTGCCGACCGCGGTGATCGAACGGGCTCAGGCCGAAATGCTGGACTGGAACGGTTCCGGGATGTCGGTGATGGAGATGAGTCATCGCGGCAAGGAATACATGAGTATTGCGGCTCAGGCCGAAGCCGACCTGCGCGCATTGATGAACATTCCCGAGAACTACAAGGTGTTGTTCTTGCAGGGCGGTGCTTCACAGCAGTTCGCGATGATTCCGCTCAACCTGATGCGCGGCAAAACTGCGGATTACATCAACACCGGCATGTGGTCGAAGAAGGCGATTGCTGAAGGCAAGCGCTTGGGCGGCGTGCGTGTTGCCGCCACGACCGAAGACAGTAAGTTCACGACGGTGCCTGGCGCCGATGCGCTGAACCTCGATGCGAATGCCGCGTATGTACATTACACCCCGAATGAAACCATCGGTGGTGTTGAATTTCCGTATGTGCCGGACAGCGGCGATGTGCCGCTGATCGCGGACATGTCGTCCACCATCTTGTCGCGTCCGATTGATGTCAGCCGTTTCGGCATGATTTACGCTGGCGCGCAAAAGAACATCGGTCCGGCAGGTCTGACGATTGTCATCATTCGTGATGATTTGATTGGTCATGCAGCAGAGAACACGCCGGTCATGCTGGATTACAAGACGCATGCCGAAAACGAATCCATGTACAACACGCCGCCGACCTATAGCTGGTACATGGCAGGCTTGGTGTTCCAGTGGTTGCGTGAGCTCGGTGGCCTTGAAGGCATGGCGAAGATCAATCAGCGTAAGGCTGAGAAGCTGTATGCCGCCATTGATGGCTCCGATTTCTATGCCAACCCGGTCGAGAAGAGCAGTCGCTCTTGGATGAACATTCCGTTCACTTTGGCCAATGCGGATTTGGATGCTGACTTCTTGGCGGGCGCGAAGAAGGCGGGCTTGGTGACGCTGAAGGGCCACCGTTCGGTCGGCGGTATGCGCGCCAGCATTTATAACGCCATGCCGGAAGAGGGTGTGGATACGCTGGTCAGCTACATGGCTGAATTTGCGCGTACGCACGGTTAATTGTGCTGCGCTACGGAGCTTGAGTTGCGCGGGCGTCTGAACGGAGTGGCGATTTCAGCGGCCTATGCGGCAGGGATGCCGCATCGGAGCCGCCAAGGATGGCTTCACGGCGTCCGCTGAAATTGCTATCCGTTCGGGCGACTTTAGCTGGAGTCGTGCACCGACCGGTAGTCGCTTTTCGGGAGCGCTCAAGGCCATCCTTGGCTCGCTCGACGATCGACATCCCTGTCGATCGACGTCCCGAACTGCGAACTTCCGGTCGATACGCAACCAAAGAAAAAGGATGAATAATGTCGAAGTTTAAGATTCTGACCCTGAACAACATTGCCACCGAAGGTCTCGATCGCCTGCCGCGTGATCGTTATGAGGTTGCCTCTGAGATGGGTCATCCGGATGCGATTTTGCTGCGTTCGTTCAAGATGCATGACATGGAGATCCCAGACACCCTGCGCGCTGTAGGTCGTGCGGGTGCGGGCACCAACAACATCCCGGTCGACAAGATGAGCGCGAAGGGAATTGCGGTGTTTAACGCGCCGGGTGCAAATGCCAACGCCGTGAAAGAGTTGGTGATTGCCGGGATGTTGATGGCTTCACGCAACATTGCCCAAGCTTGGGATTACGCACGTAATCTTGAAGGCGACGATGCACAAATTAGTAAGGATGTTGAAGCCGGCAAGAAGAAATATGTCGGTTTCGAGTTGCCGGGTCGCACGCTCGGCGTGGTTGGTCTTGGTGCGATTGGTGTGCAGATTGCCAATGCCGCGATTGCCTTGGGTATGAAAGTCATTGGCTTTGACCCTTCGGTCACGATTCAAAGTGCATGGAAGCTGTCTTCGGATGCGCAGCGCGCTAATAGTATTGATGAGTTGCTATCGAAGGCCGACTTCATCACCTTCCACGTGCCGTTGATTGATGCCACGCGCAACATGATCAATGCCGAGCGTTTGCAGCGCATGAAGAAGGGTGTCGTGATCCTGAACTTTGCTCGCGATGGCATCGTGGATGACGCGGCGGTGATGGCCGGTCTCGATAGTGGTCAGGTCTATGCCTACATTTCGGATTTCCCGAGCAACGAAAATAAGAGCCATCCGCGTGTGATTGTGCTGCCGCATTTGGGCGCATCCACGGGTGAAGCTGAGACCAATTGCGCGATCATGGTGGCCGATCAGGTGCGCGACTATCTGGAAAACGGCAACATCTTGAACTCGGTCAATTTTCCGGAGATGCAGCTGCCGCGTGCGGGTGGGCCGCGTATTGCGATTGCCAACCGTAATGTGCCGAATATGGTTGGGCAGATCTCCTCGGTGTTGGCCGATGCTGGGATCAATATCGAAGACATGCTGAACCGTTCACGTGGCGAGTTGGCCTATAACTTGGTCGACGTCGCTGGTGAGGTCGGGGATGCCGTGCTGGATCAGTTGCGCGGGATCGAGGGCGTGCTCAGCGTGCGCCTGCTTGCGGTCTGATCTCAAGACGCCCGCCGAAATTGTAAAGAGTGTGATACAACCTGCGCATGAGCCGTTCACTGGAAGACATTCGTAAAGACATTGATGCGCTGGATCGCGAACTCCAGGCGCTGATCAATCGTCGTGCCGAACTGGCGCAAGAAGTGGCGCACGTAAAGCAGGCGGCGGGTGAAGATGCTGCGGGCTTCTATCGCCCGGAACGTGAAGCGCAGATTTTGCGTGAGGTTGCGGCGCGCAATCCGGGGCCGTTGCCTGGCGATGAGGTTGCGCGCATCTTCCGTGAAATTATGTCGGCCTGTCTGGCCTTAGAAATGCCCCTCCGGATTGCCTTTTTGGGCCCCCAAGGTACGTACACGCATGCCGCGGCGCTGCGCCATTTCGGTCATTCTGTCACCAGTCTGCCCCTGCCAGCGATTGCCTCGGTGTTCCATGACGTGGAGTCGGGGGAGGCGCATTACGGGGTGGTGCCGGTGGAGAACTCCACGGAAGGCGTAGTCACGCACACCTTGGATTTGTTCTTGGCGTCACCGTTGCGCATTTGTGGCGAGATTCAGTTGCGTATTCATCATTTCCTGTTGGGGAATGCGAATTTGGTGCAGGGCGATGGCTTTGCCGCCGAGCAGATTCAACGGGTCTACTCGCATCATCAATCCTTTGCGCAGTGCCGTGAATGGTTGGATACACATTTGTCACATGCAGAGCGCATTACGGTAGCTAGCAATGCGCAGGCCGCAAAGCTTGCCGCTGCTGAGGCCGGCGCCGTTGCGATTGCTGGGGAGATGGCAGCTGAGATTTATGGTTTGTCATCGCTCGCGCGCAACATTGAAGATGAGCCCGATAACACCACACGTTTCTTAATCATTGGTCGTGAATCGCCGCGCCCGAGTGGACAAGATAAAACCACGGTCTTGCTCTCCGGACAGAATCGCCCCGGTGCCTTGTATGACTTGTTGAAGCCCTTTGCGGCGCATGGTGTATCGATGACCCGGATTGAGTCACGTCCTTCGCGCAAAGCCAATTGGGAATACGTGTTCTTCGTAGATTTGGAAGGGCATGCTGAAGATCCTGGCGTAGCCAAGGCCTTGCTTGAGGTTGAACAAAACGCAACCTTGTTCAAGCTGCTCGGCGCATATCCCCGCGCATTGAATCCGGGCATATAGCCAGAGACTCCCATGTCCATGTGTGATGAAGCGGTTGCAGGCATACAAGGCCTGAGCCCCTATCAACCGGGCAAGCCGGTTTCCGCGCTCGCACGTGAGTTGGGCTTAGACCCAGCCAAGATCAGTAAGCTGGCTTCCAATGAAAACCCGCTCGGTCCGGCGCCTGCTGCGATCGATGCCATGCAGCGTTTGTTAAAAGAACAGGGTCGCTATCCCGATGGTTCTGGACACGCGTTGCGCCATCGTCTTGCTGAGCATCATGGCGTTGCTGCAGAGCAGATTACGCTGGGCAATGGTTCCAATGATGTCTTGGATTTGATTGCGCGCACGTTCTTGGGGCCGGGTCGTAGCACGGTCATTTCACAGCATGCCTTTGCCGTGTATGTCCTTTCATCGACGGCGGTGGGTGCGCAAGTGATTCAGGCAGCGGCCAAAGACTATGGCCACGATTTGGATGCGATCGTAGCGGCGATCACTGCGGACACGCGGGTGGTGTGGATCGCGAATCCGAACAATCCGACCGGTACGTGGCTGACCCGCGATGCCTTACAGGCATTTTTGAATGCCGTGCCGAGCAATGTCGTGGTGGTATTGGATGAAGCCTATATCGAGTATATCGATGGCCATCAGCACCCGGACTATCCCGATGGCAGTGCTTGGATCGCTCAGGCCGCTTATCCGAACTTGATCGTTACGCGCACGTTTTCGAAAGCGTATGGCTTGGCAGGGCTGCGTGTGGGTTATGCCGTTTCAAGCGCGGAGATTGCCGACGTGCTCAATCGTGTGCGTCAGCCGTTTAATGTCAATGCGTTGGCGCAGGCGGCGGCGGTTGCTGCGTTTGATGATGAAGAGCATTTGGTCAAAAGTATTGCGCTGAATCGTGCTGGCTTGAAGCAAGTTGAGCAGGGCCTGCTTGAATTGGACCTGCGTTGGATTCCATCGGTGGGTAATTTTGTATGTGTGGATTTTGAACAGCCGGCGCAGCCGATCTTTGAAGCCTTGTTGCGCGAGGGTGTGATTGTGCGTCCGGTGGGTAATTATGGATTGCCTCATCATTTGCGTATTTCAATCGGCACAGAGGCTGAGAATGCCCATTGTTTGCGCGCCCTTCAAACGGTACTACGCACGGAGCGTTCCGCATGAAGTTGACCGTCATTGGTTTAGGTTTGATTGGCGGCTCGTTTGCACGCGCTTTACGCGCGGCCGGTGCGGTTAGCGAGGTGGTGGCCTGTGGGCGTAATCCGGATGCCTTGGCACGCGCAATTGAGTTGGGCGTGGCTGATCGCGTGACCACGGATCCCGTGGATGCGGTGCGCGATGCCGATGTTGTGGTGTTGGCAGTGCCGCTGAGCGCGATGCGCGACTTGATGGCCAGGATTGCGCCGGCCTTGTTGGCGCATGCAATCCTGACGGATGTGGGCAGCACCAAGCAAAGCGTGATTGCCGATGCCAAGGCGGTTTTGGGTGAGCGCATTGCGCGTTTTGTGCCCGGACATCCGATTGCGGGAACCGAACGCAGTGGTGTTGAGGCGTCGTTCGCGGAGTTGTTCCAGGAACGTCGTGTGATCCTGACGCCGATGGAAGCAACGGATCCGGCTGCGACGCAAACGATTGCGGAACTCTGGCATCAAGCCGGTGCGACGGTGACGCAGATGAGTGCGCAACATCATGATCGGGTTTTAGCGCTCACCAGTCATTTGCCCCATGTGTTGGCGTTTGCGCTGGTGGATCGTCTGAGTCAGATGCAAGAGCAGGATGAAATCTTTGCTTATGCGGCTGGCGGTTTTCGTGACTTCACCCGCATTGCCTCGAGTGATCCGGTGGTGTGGCGTGACATTTGTTTAAACAATCGCAGCGCGGTGTTGGATGCGTTGCAGGTCTATCGCGACGAACTCGATGAGTTGACGCAAGCATTGCGTAATCACGATGGTGCAGCCTTAGAGGCGTTGTTCGCGCGCGCAAAGAGAGCGCGTGACGATCATTACGAATAAGTCAGAACGAACAGAGTAGAGAGTGCATTCATGAAGTTTGAGGTACAGCCAGGCGGCGCCTTGCAAGGTAAGGTGCGGGTTCCGGGTGATAAATCCATTTCGCATCGTTCCATTATGTTGGGCGCGTTAGCGGAAGGCGTGACGGAGGTGACCGGTTTTCTCGAAGGCGAAGACAGTCTTGCTACGTTGCGTGCCTTTCGTGCGATGGGTGTGCAGATTGAAGGCCCGGAGCAAGGTCGCGTCACGATTCAGGGTGTGGGGATGCATGGCCTGAAGGCGCCGAGCGCACCCTTGGATTTGGGTAATTCAGGTACGTCCATGCGCTTGATGGCCGGTCTATTGGCAGGTCAATCGTTCGATGCCGAGCTCACTGGCGATCATTCGCTCTCCGGTCGGCCGATGGGGCGCGTGATCGATCCGTTGAAAACGATGGGCGCCGAGATTGATTCGCGTGAGGGCGGTAAGGCGCCACTGAAGATTCATGGCGGCGCGGCGCTGAACGCCATCACCTATACCTTGCCGATGGCAAGCGCGCAGGTGAAGTCGTGTGTGTTGCTGGCCGGTCTGTATGCCGACGGTACAACCTGTGTTACTGAGCCGGCACCGACGCGTGATCATACCGAACGCATGTTGGGTGGCTTTGGTTATGCGGTTGAGCGCAATGGCGCAACGGCTTGTGTAACGGGTGGTGGTGCACTCAAGGCCACCAACATTGATGTGCCTGCCGACATCTCTTCGGCGGCGTTCTTTTTGGTGGGTGCCAGCATTGCCAAGAATTCTGCGTTGCTACTGGAGCATGTTGGGATGAATCCAACCCGCACCGGTGTGATCGACATTCTCAAACGCATGGGCGCCGACATCACGATTGAAAACGCGCGTGAAGTTGGTGGCGAACCGGTCGCGGATCTGCGTGTGCGCAGTGCGCAACTTAAAGGAATCCAGATTCCGGAAGAACTCGTGCCACTGGCGATTGATGAATTTCCGGCGATCTTTGTCGCTGCGGCCAATGCCGAAGGCGAGACTGTGCTGACCGGCGCGGAAGAGCTGCGTGTGAAAGAGAGCGACCGCATTCAGGTGATGGCGGATGGCTTGCAAGCCCTGGGCGTTGATGCTCAGCCGACCCCGGATGGTATGGTGATTCGAGGCGGCAGCTATGGGGGTGGCGCGGTGGAAAGTCATGGCGATCACCGCATTGCCATGTCGTTTGCGATGGCCGCGTTGTGTGCCACCGGTCCGATTGAGATTCGTGATTGTGCCAATGTGGCCACGTCCTTTCCTGGCTTTGTCGCGCTGACCCAGTCCTTGGGTTTGCAGATTCAACAGGTATGAGCGTTCCCGTCATTACCGTCGATGGCCCTAGTGGCGTCGGCAAGGGCACATTGGCCATGGCCTTGGCGCGGCGTTTGGGCTGGCAGTTTCTCGATAGTGGTGCGCTGTATCGGTTGGTCGCCCTGCGCGCCATCGATACCCAAACTGCTTTTGACGATGTGCCGGCGCTGACCCGACTTGCGGAGACCCTGCAGGTGCGTTTCGCCCCGGGTGATGAAGGCGAGGTGGCGCGGGTGTTTTTGGGTGCGGAGGACGGCAGCGAGCAGGAAGTGAGTGACCGTTTGCGCTTGGAACAGACCGGCGAGGCGGCTTCGCAGGTGGCGCCGCATCCGCCCGTGCGTGCCGCGCTTTTGGAGCGGCAGAGAGCGTTTGCTTCGGTGCCGGGGCTGGTGGCGGATGGCCGGGATATGGGGACTACGGTTTTTCCGTCTGCGCCCCTGAAGATTTACCTCACGGCCAGCGCCGAGGAACGTGCGAAAAGACGCGCTAAGCAGTTGAAGTCCAAGGGAGTCGAGGCTAGTATTCGCGACCTCCAACGGGAAATTGAGGCCCGGGATGCCCGTGATTCGGGACGCAGTGCCTCACCGTTGCGACCTGCAGACGATGCCTGCTTGATTGATACCTCGACGCTGGATGCGCAGGGTGTGTTGGATCAAGTGCTGACCCATGCTGCAGAACGCGGTTTGTTGAGCGCTGTTCACTAACTGCATCGGGGGTGTGCCGGGCAAACTGGACACACCAAAGAACCACGCAGTTCCACGAAGGATCTGCTAACCCGCGAGCCTCATGTTTTGCATGCGGTCGCATTGGAAGTTGTATGTCTGAAAGCTTTGCTGAACTGTTTGAAGAAAGCCTGCGCAGTACTGAAATGCGCAATGGTGCGTTGTTGACCGGTACCGTTCTGGATGTCACAGACGAGTACGTTCTGGTTAACGCTGGTCTCAAGACCGAAGCCGCGATCCCGGTTGATCAGTTCCGTTCTCCAGAAGGCGAACTGGAAGTCAATGTAGGTGATCAGGTTGAGGTTGCACTGGAAGCAGTTGCCGACGGTTATGGTGAAACCATCCTGTCGCGCGATCGTGCGAAGCGTCTGCAGACTTGGAAGAATCTCGAACGTGCGCTGGAAGCGACCGAAACCGTTACAGGTTTCCTCAGCGGCAAGGTCCGTGGCGGTTTCACCGTCGACGTGGCCGGTGTGCGCGCGTTCTTGCCAGGCTCCCTGGTGGATGTACGTCCGGTACGTGATGTCGCTTACCTCGAAGGTAAGGAACTCGAATTTAAGGTCATCAAGCTCGATGCGCGCCGCAACAATGTTGTGGTTTCTCGTCGCGCCGTGGTGGAAGCCGAATACAGTGCAGAACGCGAAGAACTGGCGAAGTCGCTGGTGGAAGGCGCGATCGCACACGGTATCGTCAAGAATCTCACCGACTACGGTGCGTTCATCGACCTCGGTGGTATCGACGGCCTGCTTCACATCACCGATATGGCATGGAAGCGTGTACGTCATCCGTCTGAAGTGGTTAATGTGGGTGATGAACTGGATGTTCGCGTACTCAAGTTCGACCGTGATCGTAACCGCGTCTCCCTCGGCTTGAAGCAGCTGGGTGAAGATCCGTGGCAGGACATTGCGCGTCGCTACCCGCCATCAACCCGTGTCTTCGGCAAGGTCACCAACATTGCGGACTACGGTGCCTTCGTTGAAATCGAAGATGGCGTGGAAGGCCTGGTACATACCTCGGAAATGGATTGGACCAACAAGAACGTTCATCCATCTAAGCTGTTGACCATCGGCGAAGAACTCGAAGTCATGATCCTGGATATCGACGAAGAACGTCGTCGTATCTCGCTAGGCATCAAGCAGTGCCGCGAAAATCCGTGGGAAAGCTTCTCTGCCAACTTTAAGAAGGGCGACCGTGTCTCGGGCGCAATCAAGTCCATCACCGACTTCGGGATCTTCATTGGTTTGGATGGCGGCATCGATGGTTTGGTGCACCTGTCTGATATCTCTTGGAATGAGAAGGGCGAAGAAGCCATTCGTAACTTCAAGAAGGGCGACATGGTTGAAGCCATTGTGCTGTCGATTGAACCGGATCGTGAGCGCGTTTCCCTCGGCATCAAGCAGATGGATCAGGACCCGTTCTCTGATTTCGTTGCCAGCCATCCGAAGGGCAGCATCGTGAACGGTACCGTTCGTGAAGTGGAAGCCAAGGGCGCAATCGTGACCCTGAGCGAAGAAGTCGACGGTTACATCCGTGCTTCTGAAATCGCACAGGATCGTGTTGAAGATGCACGCACCCACCTCAAGGAAGGCGACAGTATCGAAGCCGCTGTGATGGGTGTGGATCGCAAGACTCGCAGCATCAGCCTGTCGATCAAGAATAAGGACAACCTGGAAGAAGCCGCTGCCGTACGTCAGTACAGCAAGACCGCCGAAGAGGCAGCCGAGCCGGCTACTCTGGGTGACCTGATTCGTGAACAGATGGAAGCGCGCGACGAATAAGTCGCCGTTGCAGTCGAAGCTGCCATGACCAAGTCGGATCTTGTCGAGCTGTTATATCGCCGCCTGCCACATCTGTCATTGACCGATGTGGAGCTGGCGGTGAAAACCATGCTTGATGAAATGACCCAGACCCTCGCTCAGAACGGTCGGATCGAGATCCGTGGTTTTGGCAGCTTCTCGCTGCACCATCGTCCGCCACGTATGGGCCGAAACCCGAAGACGGGTGATGCGGTGCCATTGCCGGAAAAATATGTGGCGCACTTTAAGCCGGGTAAGGAACTGCGTGAGCGGGTCAATGAGGCCTGGTTACAGCAGCAAAAGTAAGTAATCGATTGCCATGCGTCATTTCAGTCGCTGGCTCACTGGACTCTTCGCACTCGCGCTGGTTTTGATTGGCGCGGTCTTTGCATTGCGCAATCCAGGCGCGGTCGCGTTGGATCTCGGCGTCATGCAGATCACTCAGCCCCTGTCTTTGTTATTGCTCGGTGCGTATGCGCTCGGGATCTTATTGGGTGTGTTGGCGTTGTTGCCGGGGTTGATCCGGCGCGGACTGCATGCGCGTCGTGCGGAAAAGCGTTTGCACAAACTCGAAGCAGAATTGCGTGAAGCGCGCATGGCACCACTGCGGGACGAGGCTTAATGGCCGACCTGTTCGGTTTGCCGTGGACGACCTTGGTCGCGTTAGCGCTGTTGCCCGTGGCGGCAGCTTCGGGCTGGTGGTGGTCAAAGCGCAGCGGTCGTCGCAGTAGTGATATCCGTTGTTCAACGTTTTCTACGGACTATTTTCGTGGCCTGAATTACCTTATCAATGAGCAGACGGATAAGGCGATTGAAGTCTTCATCCGGATGTTGGAAGACGATCCCGAAACCGTCGAGACCCATCTTGCGCTAGGCAGTTTGTTTCGGCGTCGCGGCGAAACCTCGAAGGCCATTCAAATCCATCAAAATCTGATTGCTCGGACCGGGCTGGAATCGCGTCAGCGGGTTGAGGCCTTATATGAACTCGGACGGGATTATCTCCAAGCGGGATTGTTGGATCGCGCCGAGCGTCCTTTCCGCGAACTTGTCGATTTGCAACCAAAGCATGCGCCTTCGCGTTCCAGTCTTGCCGAAATCTACGAACAAGAAAAAGACTGGGATCAGGCGATCGAAGCGGTACGTGGGCTCGTCGATGATCAACTGCTGCCGCGCGGTAAAGTGATTGCACAGTATTTCTGTGAAAAAGCAGTAGCAGCGATTAAGCAGGGCGATCGTGCCTCTGCGCGTGAATTCTTGCGGAATGCCTTGGATGAAGATGAGCGCTGTGTCCGTGCGAGCCAGATCTTTGGTGATCTTGAGCGTGAGGCGGGCAACTGTGCCGAAGCGGTGAGCTGGTATCAGCACGTTGAAGAACAAGACAATGACTTCCTGCCGGAAGTGGTCGAGCCGATGTTGGAATGCTTGCGTCGGATTGCATCGACAACAGAGGTGCAAGAACAGTTGCGCCGCTTACTACGCCAGCATCCACGTAACTCGATTTTGTTGGCTTTAGTCGAAGAGGTGCGTCGTGACGTTGGCGAGCAAGCGGCTGAAGAGTTGCTGATGCAAGAATTACAGCGCAAGCCCTCAGTGTTGGGCTTAGAGCGTTTGATTGATTTGAAGCTCTCGCATATTGATGACCCGCAAACACGGGGTTGGATGCTGGGATTGAAAACCTTGTCGCGCCAGTTGTTGGAAGATCGTCCGCGTTATCAATGTGGCAACTGCGGCTTCCAAGCGCGGCATGTGCATTGGCAGTGCCCGGGTTGTAAAGAATGGAATACGGTGCGGCCGTTGATTGGGGTTGCAGGAGAATAAGCATGAGTCAGGTAGTGGGTCCACGCATTTTGGTTGCGCTCGATTTTCCGAATGCCGATGCGGCACTCACGTTAGTCGATCAGTTGGATCCCAAGGGGTGCCGTGTCAAGGTCGGTAAAGAATTGTTTACCCGTGCAGGACCGCAGTTGGTGCGTGATTTACAGGTGCGTGGTTTTGAGGTGTTTCTCGATCTCAAGTATCACGACATTCCGAATACGGTTGCCGGTGCGTGTCGCGCCGCGGCTGATCTGGGTGTGTGGATGTTGAACGTGCATGCCTCCGGCGGACGTCGGATGTTGGAAGCTGCACGTGAGGCCGTGGATGCTTCGGGGAGTGGCGCGTTATTGATTGCGGTCACGGTTCTGACCAGCATGGCACAAGAAGATCTCACTGAAATTGGGATCACTCAATCACCGGCTGAACAGGTCTTGCGCTTGGCTGCACTCAGCGAGGCTGCGCGCATGGATGGTGTGGTGTGTTCACCGAAAGAAATTGAACCCTTGCGTGCGGAGCGCAGTGCAGGCTTTCGCCTCGTTACGCCGGGCATTCGTCCCGCCGGTGCCGATGTGGGTGATCAGCGTCGCGTGATGACCCCAGGGGAAGCGGTGCAGGCCGGGAGTGATTGGCTGGTGATTGGTCGTCCGATTACCGGTGCAACGGATCCGTTGGCGGCCTTGCAGGCTATCCGAGCGGAGATTGGCGAGGTCTAGATAAGCTCTAGCGTTGGTTAGACTTTCCTTGCCTGCGCGGCTGCGTTGCCGATGTAGGTGCCCGGCGTGAGTTCGCGCAGTGCGCGCTTAGCGTCAGCCGGAATGTCGAGGTTGTCGACAAAGGCCTGCATGGTTTCTTTGTTCACCTTCTGGCCGCGCGTTAATTCCTTGAGCTTTTCGTACGGCTGTTCGATGCCATAACGACGCATTACGGTCTGAATGGGTTCGGCCAGAATCTCCCAGGTCGCATCCAAATCCGCAGCCAGCGCAGCCGGAGCCGCGTCGAGTTTGCTGATGCCGCGCAGTGCGGCCTTCCAAGCAATCACCGAGTATGCGGCACCCATACCCAAGTTGCGCAGCACGGTAGAGTCGGTGAGGTCGCGCTGCATGCGCGAGACCGGCAGTTTACTGGCGAGGTGATCCATCAGGGCATTGGCGATACCGATGTTGCCTTCGGAGTTTTCAAAGTCGATTGGATTGACCTTGTGCGGCATGGTTGAGGAGCCGACCTCACCGGCTACGGTCTTTTGCTTGAAGTAGCCGAGCGAGATGTAGGTCCATACATCACGGTCGAAGTCGAGCAGAATGGTGTTAAAGCGCATCAGGGCATGGAAGTATTCCGCTACGTAATCATGTGGTTCGATTTGCGCGGTGTAGGGATTCCACTCAATGCCGAGTGAGGTCACAAACGTTTCCGCAAAGCCCTGCCAGTCGAATTCGGGATAGGCGCTAAGGTGCGCGTTGTAGTTGCCAACCGCGCCATTGATCTTGCCCAACAAGGGCACACGCTTGAATTGCTCGAGCTGACGATCCAGGCGATAAACAAAGTTCGCCATTTCTTTGCCCATGGTGCTCGGCGTAGCGGGCTGTCCATGCGTGCGGCAGAGCATGGGCAGGTCGGCGAGGTCATGGGCCAAGGCGCGAATCGCAGCGATCACGTCTTCCATGAGCGGAATGAGCACGCCGTCGCGGGCTTCGCGCAGCATCAGGGCGTGCGACAGGTTGTTGATGTCTTCCGAGGTGCAGGCGAAGTGAATGAATTCGCTGACCGCTTCCAGTTCGGCGTTTCCGGCGATGTGTTCTTTGATGAAGTACTCGACCGCCTTGACGTCGTGGTTGGTGGTCTTCTCGATGTTTTTGACCCGCTGGGCGTATTCGAGACGGAAGTCGTCGACCAGCTTCGCCAGATGGCCGCGTGCGGCGGCGGAGAGCGGGGAAACCTCGCCAATGGCACGCTCAGCGGCGAGGGCTTCGAGCCAGCGCACTTCGACTTGGACGCGGTGCCGAATCAGGCCGTATTCACTGAAGATCGGTCGCAGATCGACGGTATTGCGACCATAGCGGCCATCGACGGGAGAGAGAGCGGTCAGCGCATCGAGATTCATTTCGGCAAGGTCCATTTCGGGTTCCACAAAAACAGATCGGGTATTCTATCCGCGTTTTCCCCCGCATTTCCGGGTGGATTCCCGCTTCATTCCGCTTTCTGAGTTGATTCAAGGTTTTTCTATGTTGGATGTATATCGAGCGCACGTGGCCGAACGTGCTGAGCAGGGCTTGCCGCCGCTGCCGTTGGACGCTGAACAAGTTGCCGCATTGGTGGAGCTGCTGAAGCAGCCACCGGCCGGCGAAGAGGCACTACTGGTTGAGTTGCTGGAGCAGCGCGTGCCGCCCGGTGTGGATCCTGCTGCGTATGTGAAGGCGGCGTTTTTGGCTGACCTCGCCCAAGGTACAGCGCAGTCATCGCTCATTGATCGCGCGCGCGCGACCTTCTTGCTGGGCACGATGCTCGGTGGCTACAACGTTCAGCCTTTGATTGCATTGCTTGAGGATGCAGAGGTTGCGGAGCTTGCAGCGGATGCACTCAGCAAAACTTTATTGATCTATGACGCCTTCCATGATGTGGCCGAAAAGGCTGCTGCAGGAAATGCGCAAGCCGAGCGCGTGATCAACAACTGGGCGGAAGCGACTTGGTTCACGAATAAGGCGGCCATGCCGGATCAGATCACTGTGACCGTTTTCAAGGTCGATGGTGAAACCAATACCGATGACTTGTCGCCGGCTTCAGAAGCGTGGAGTCGTCCGGATATCCCGTTGCATGCCAATGCGATGTTGATGAATCGTATGGAGGATGCGCTCGCCAAGATTGAAGAACTGAAAGCGAACGGTCATCCACTCGCTTATGTGGGTGATGTCGTTGGTACCGGTTCTTCGCGCAAGTCTGCAATCAACTCGGTGCTCTGGCACATGGGCGAAGACATCCCGTTTGTACCAAATAAGCGCAGTGGTGGCGTGGTGTTGGGCGGCAAGATTGCACCAATCTTTTTCAATACCGCAGAGGACGCGGGTGCGCTGCCGGTTGAGTGTGATGTGGCGCAGTTGGAGATGGGAGATGTCATTACCATCTACACCCGTGAAGGCCGCATAGAGAAAGACGGCAAGACGGTTGCGGAATTCAATCTCAAGCCTTCCACGCTGGCTGATGAGATTCAGGCCGGTGGGCGTATCCCGCTCATCATTGGACGTGCACTGACGGATAAGACCCGCGAAGCGCGCGGTATGACACCGAGCAGCGTGTTCGCTCGTCCGCTTGCACCAGTCGAGAGCAGCCAGGGCTTTACCTTGGCGCAGAAGATGGTGGGACAGGCTTGTGGTGTTGCTGGGGTGCGTCCGGGCACGTATTGCGAGCCGCGCATGACCACGGTGGGTTCGCAGGATACGACCGGCGGCATGACCCGTGATGAATTGAAAGAACTCGCATCATTGGGCTTCTCGGCGGATTTGGTGATGCAGTCGTTCTGTCACACTGCGGCCTATCCAAAGCCGGTCGACATTCAACTGCAACACACCCTGCCGGAATTCTTCACCAGTCGTGGTGGTGTTTCGCTGCGTCCAGGTGACGGCATCATCCACTCGTGGATGAACCGTATGTTGCTGCCCGATACCGTGGGTACCGGTGGTGATTCACATACTCGTTTCCCGATTGGTATCAGCTTCCCAGCCGGTTCGGGCTTGGTCGCGTTTGCCGCCGCACTCGGAGTGATGCCACTGGATATGCCGGAATCGGTGTTGGTGCGCTTCAAGGGTGAGATGCAGCCGGGCATCACCTTGCGTGATTTGGTGAATGCGATTCCGTATGTCGCGATTCAGCGGGGTTTGTTGACCGTCGGCAAGCAAGGCAAGAAGAACGTGTTCTCCGGCCGGATTCTAGAGATTGAGGGTCTGCCGCAGTTGAAGGTGGAGCAGGCGTTTGAGTTGTCGGATGCCTCGGCAGAGCGTTCAGCCGCTGCGTGTACCGTGCGTCTCGATGCTGAGCCGATTGCCGAATACCTGCGTTCCAACATCGTGCTGCTGAAGTCGATGATTGCCAATGGCTACGAAGACAAGCGCACGTTGGCACGTCGTATCGATGGCATGGAGCGCTGGCTGGACAATCCACAATTGCTGCACGCCGATGCGAATGCCGAGTATGCGGAAGTGATTGAAATCGATTTGAATGCAATCACCGAACCCCTCTTGGCTTGCCCGAATGATCCAGATGACATCAAGCCCTTATCGGAAGTTGCAGGCGATGCGGTGCAAGAGGTCTTCATTGGTTCGTGCATGACCAATATTGGCCACTACCGTGCTGCGGGTGAGGTGTTGAAAAACATCGCGAATGTGCCCGTGCGTCTGTGGGTCGTGCCACCAACCCGGATGGACGAGCATCAACTCATTGAAGAGGGCGTGTATAGCTTGTTTGGCAAGGCCGGTGCGCGCACCGAAGTGCCGGGTTGTTCGTTGTGTATGGGTAATCAGGCGCGTGTTGCCGATGGTGCCACGGTGATGTCGACCTCAACCCGTAACTTCCCGAATCGCTTGGGTAAGGGTGCGAATGTCTATCTCGGTTCAGCAGAACTTGCCGCAGTAACGGCTCGTCTGGGCCGTCTGCCGACGGTTGCGGAATATCAAGAAGCGATGCGGGGCGTAAACGCGATGGGTGCCGAGATTTACCGCTATTTGAACTTCGATCAGATGCAGGACTTTGTGCAGGAAGCCAACAGCGTGTCCTTGGAAAGCCTGCGCGCGACGTTGAATAGCTGATGTCATTGCC
The DNA here is from genome assembly GCA_964654355.1 of uncultured Piscirickettsiaceae bacterium. Classification (GTDB taxonomy): domain Bacteria; phylum Pseudomonadota; class Gammaproteobacteria; genus CAZZIQ01. The sequence continues at coordinate 24,332 of CAZZIQ010000005.1, read as the reverse complement.
GCCGCGGCCGGCCGAGCCGGAAGAGATTCGTACTGAACTGCTCGGTCAGTCGCTGCGTTTTCAAACTACCTGGGGTCTGTTCTCGCCGCGCGAGATTGATGAAGGCAGTGCCCTGTTGCTAACGCACCTTACGGTCGTACCAACTGATGTGACGATTGATCTCGGCTGTGGCTATGGTGCCTTGGGTGTGTCGATTGCCAAGGCTTGTCCGCAAGGTCGGGTATTGATGCTAGATAAGGACTTTGTCGCGGTTGAGTACGCGCAGCGCAACGCAGCGTTGAATGGTTTGAGCAATTGCGAAGTACGGTTGTCGAATGGGCTGGCCGACGTGAAGGAAACCGTTGCGGCGGATACGCTCGTGTCGAATCTTCCGGCCAAGGTTGGTCGCGAATTGATGACCACCTTCTTGTTGGATGCGTATGCGCAGCTGAGGCCGGGTGGTCAGATCGTTGTTGTAACCATTAATGGTCTGCGCGAGTACATCAAGAAGAACTTCCAAGCGGTATTCGGCAATTACGAAAAGCTCAAGCAGGGCAAGACCTACACCGTCTCAAGGGCGGTTAAGTCCCTTTAGCTGAAGGTATTAGCCCCGCCGGGTATTCGATTTTCGGGGTCGCTCAAGGCCGTCCTTGGCGCGCTCGACGATCGACGTCCCTGTCGATCGACGCCCCGAAAACCGAAATCCCCGACGTGTCTGTCTGTGTCCTTACAAGCCGCGCGCCATGCGTGAAGCCATGTCGATGTAATCCTTACGGTTCCAGATCAGGCGCCAACGGCTGCCACCTTTCTGCGCCCACAACACCGCCGAGCGAATCCCTGCCAACAACAATGCACGAATCTGTTCGGCGTAGGCGCTGTCGCGCAGATAGCTGGACTCCCCCTGCACCAAGATCTTGGGGCCGAGGGTGCTGATGGTCTTTTGATACAGATCGGCAAGACCGCCAACCACGCTCGGATGGGTGACGCTGCCGAAGTGTTCGCGCTGCCGTTCGCTGGCTTCGATGCCAGTGGTGATCTCATGCAGATGATCGGGTTTGCTCGCCAGTTTGCGTTCAAGCATGAGCAGATTCAGCACATAGGTGGTGATTTCAATCTTGCGTGGTTCGCGTGGCGCGGAGGCCAGTTGTTCTTGGAGTGTGCGTAATCCCAAGCTGATGCCATCGGGCACGCTGCCATACACGGCTGCTGTGGTCTCTGCATCAAGGGTAAAGAGACTGCGTAGACTCGACTCTAATGCTGCGGGATCTGCGGCATGCCCCTTCCACGCAATGTCTTGTACCAGACGTGCGGCTTGAAACATCCCGGCAAGGGCAATGGTTTGTTCTTCAAGGCGTGACATGTGGGGAGTTTATCGTGCTGGAGTGTTGGTGTGGTGGAGCACTGCGCCACCTAAGCAAACCTCGCCGTCATAAAACACCGCCGATTGACCGGGTGTGACTGCGCGTTGTGGCTCGGTAAAGTGAAGGTCCAGTGTCGCGTTGTCTGCGGCATGAATCTCCACCGCTTGGTCGCCTTGGCGATAGCGCACCTTTGCCTGACAAGCATGGGGGAAGGCGGGCGCATGGCCAGAAATCCAGTGGGCGGATTCGGTGGTGGCTTGGCTGCAGAACAACCAGGGATGGTCTTCGCCTTGAGCTACGACCAGCGTATTGTGATCCATGCGCTTGGCTGCAACGTACCACGCTTCTTCGCTGCCTTCTTTTTGTCCGCCGATGCCAAGGCCGCGGCGCTGGCCGAGGGTATAGAACGCTAGGCCTTCGTGTTCACCAAGGACTTTGTTGTCTGGATCCACGATGGGTCCGGGTTGTGGTGCCAGAAAGCGCTGTAAGAAGGGTTTGAAGTTGCGTTCCCCGATAAAGCACAGACCCGTGCTGTCTTTGCGCTCAGCGTTGGGAAGGTTTGCCTTGCGTGCGATTTCGCGTACGGCGGTTTTTTCCAGCTCACCAACGGGGAACCACGCATCGCGCAATTGTTCTTGGGTGAGGCGATGGAGGAAATAGCTTTGGTCTTTGTTGGGGTCGAGGCCTTTCAGTAATTGCACTGCACCATTGTGGTCACGGCGACGGACGTAATGGCCGGTGGCGATGCCGTTGGCACCATGATCGCGTGCGTAGTCGAGAAAGGCACGAAACTTAATCTCGCTGTTGCACAAGATGTCAGGGTTCGGTGTGCGCCCGGACTGGTATTCCTGTAGAAACTCTTGGAACACACGCTCCCAGTAATCATGTGCAAAGTTGACGCGTTGCAGTTCGATGCCGAGGTGGTCGGCAACGCGTTGTGCATCGTTGAGGTCTTCTTCGGCCGCACAGTAGCCGGTTGCATCGTCTTCTTCCCAGTTCTTCATGAACACGCCGCGGACGCGATGACCTTGTTCAAGCAGGCGCAGCGCAGCGACCGCGGAGTCCACGCCGCCAGATAGGCCAACCAAGATCAAAGAATCAGACATGAGAGGGTTGTAGGTTCAGGGACCGGTCAGACTCGGATCGGAGCCTTGCGGTAGCCAGTCCAGCGGATAGGACTGGCCGTTGAGCCAATCCTGAATGCAACGCAATACCAAGGGATTGCGCAGGCGTGCGTGTTCGGCTCGGATTTCTTCGAGTGTCATCCACACCGCGCGGACGATGCCCTCATCGAGTTGAGGGGTGCCGACGGGGGCTGTGGCCGTGCCCCGAAAGGCAAAACGAATGTAGGTGAGGTTCAAGGAGGTGCTTTCGTTTTGGTACATGCCGAGTAAGGACTCGGGCGTGAACTGCCAACCGGTTTCTTCGTGCGTTTCGCGGATGGCGGCCTCGATCAGGCTCTCGCCATGTTCGAGGTGACCTGCAGGCTGGTTGAGTACGAGGCGGCCATTACGTTCTTCCTCTACGAGGAGGAAGCGACCGTTCTCCTCGATGATGCTGGCGACGGTGATGCGTGGGCGTTCGGGGGGTGGCGTCGTTACCGGAGTCATGCGTAGATTTTCCACAAAATGCTGCGGGACAGGGAATGCGGCGGCTCTCGCCGGGTGCCAGTGGGTCGCGTAACAGCGACCAGGCGCCAATGGCGATGCGGATCAGGCGCAGGGTAGGGTGACCGACCGCAGCGGTCATGCGGCGTACCTGACGATTACGACCTTCTTGGATACGCAGTTCGATCCAGTGGGTCGGGATGTGCTGCCGACTACGGATTGGCGGATCGCGTGGCCATGGTTCGGATAACTCCGCGAGGCGGCGTGCCTGTGCAGGACGGGTCAGGCCCTCTTTCAACATTACACCATGGCGTAAGGCATCAAGGGCGGCCTCATCGGGCACGCCTTCCACCTGCACCCAATAGGTTTTTTCCAGCTTGTGTTGTGGATCAGCGATGCGCGCTTGGGCGGGGCCATGATCGGTCAGGATCATCAGGCCTTCGCTGTCGCGATCGAGACGACCGGCGGGATAAAAACCCGGTGCACGGATGTATTCCGCCAAGGTGGGATGGTTTGCACCATTTGAGGGCGGAGTGGTGCCTTCAGAAAACTGGCTGAGCACACCGAAGGGTTTGTTGAACAGAAGAAGTTCAGGCATGCGAGTACAATACGCGTCTTTCGTTCAACCTAGAACCCAACGCATAGGTGTCGGACATCCGTTTTCGGGGTCGCTATTCGCCGTCCGTGGCTCGCTCGACGATCGACATCCGTTTCGATCGACGCCTCGAAAACGAAGATCCAACACCCACGCTGAACGCGCTCTGAGAGTACCCATGGCCTACGACAAGATTCAAATCCCTTCCGACGGCGACAAGATCACTGTGAACGCCGACTTCAGTCTCAATGTTCCGGATCGTCCGATCATTCCGTTTATTGAAGGCGACGGCATTGGTGTGGACGTGACGCCCGTGATGCAGAAGGTGTTGGATGAGGCGGTTGCCAAGGCCTATGGCGGCCAACGTTCCATTGTATGGATGGAAGTCTTTGCAGGTGAGAAGGCCAATGTGCTCTATGGGGAAAATACTTGGTTGCCTGCGGAAACGCTGGAGGCGGTGCGCGACTATGTGGTGTCCATTAAGGGCCCGCTGACGACGCCGGTCGGTGGTGGGATTCGGTCTTTGAATGTGGCGCTGCGTCAGGACCTTGATCTATATGTCTGTTTGCGTCCAGTTCGTTACTACACCGGCACGCCGAGTCCGCTCAAGGAACCGGAAAAAACCGACATGGTGATCTTCCGGGAGAACTCCGAAGACATCTACGCTGGGATTGAGTGGGCAGAAGGTACGCCGGAAGTGAAGAAGGTGATCGACTTCCTACGAAATGAAATGGGCGTAAAGAAGATTCGCTTTCCCGAAAGCTCGGGCATTGGCGTGAAGCCGGTGTCGCGTGAGGGCACGCAGCGTTTGGTGCGTAAGGCGATTCAGTACGCCATCGATAACGACAAGGCCTCTGTGACCCTGGTGCACAAGGGCAACATCATGAAGTTCACTGAGGGTGGATTCCGTGATTGGGGCTATGCCCTGGCACGTGAAGAGTTTGGTGCGCAGCCGATCGGAGAGGGTCCGTGGTGCAAGTTTAAGAATCCAAAGACCGGTCGCGAGATTACGGTCAAGGATTCGATTGCCGATGCGTTCTTGCAGCAGATCTTGTTGCGCCCAGAAGAGTATGACGTGATCGCCACGCTCAATCTCAATGGTGATTATGTTTCTGATGCGCTGGCGGCACAGGTAGGAGGTATTGGCATCGCGCCAGGCGCGAATCTGTCCGACACCGTGGCGATGTTTGAAGCGACGCATGGTACGGCACCAAAGTATGCGGGTAAGAACCAAGTGAATCCGGGATCGGTCATTCTTTCGGGTGAAATGATGCTGCGTCACATGGGGTGGACTGAGGCAGCTGATCTGATTGTTAAAGGTATGTCCGGAGCGATTGCGGCAAAGACGGTGACTTATGATCTTGAGCGTTTGATGGAAGGGGCGACCCTATTGAGCAGCTCGGGCTTTGGTGAGGCCATCATTGCCAACATGTAAGTGGTCTCGTGCCTTCTAAAAATAAAAAACGGCCGCAAATGCGGCCGTTTTTTATTGCAACAGAGTGTTGTTTAGGCTTCAGCGCGACGGATGTTCGCAGCGTGCAGCCCGCGCGGTCCTTGGGTGATTTCAAACTCGACGGGCTCACCTTTGCGTAGGCTCCGGTAGCCATCCATTTCGATGCTGGAGTAGTGGGCAAAGATGTCTTCTTCGACTTCGTTGCCCTGAATGAATCCGTAGCCCTTGGCGTTGCTAAACCACTTCACGATGCCTGCAGCCATGCTCGTCTCCTTGTTCCCTTGCATGTTGTCTCAGATGAACTCTCATCCATGCGTTGCGATCAGATGATCAGATTGCTTCCTGTTTTGGGTTGCCCCAGTCGACCTCGTTTGGATCGATTGGCCCCAAGAGTGCAATAGTTTAGTAATTTGGTCAACTACCCCCTTCGGGACAGTCCATCCGACTAAAGAGCTTGTTTTTACTAGGGTTTTTTGTGCGTGCTTAGGTGTCTATATGGAGTTGAGTGGGCTGTCGTCGCTGGAATGCTACTGGCATGACGCCTGCTGATGAAATCGCTATGCTTGAGCGAAACCTTTGCTTTGAACTGAATTCAGAAACCTATGAATGATCCTTTGAATAAGTGTTTAGAAATGGCTCTGCCCCCGATGTTGCCGCCCAATGCCGGCGGTGACCATCCGGATGCCGAGGATGGCCATGATGAGGGCGGGCTTGCCATCCAAGAAGCGCCACCGCAACTGAAAGAGCCCGCCTTGTATCGGGTGTTGTTAATGAACGATGACTTCACGCCCATGGACTTTGTGGTGTCGTTGTTGCGTCAGTTCTTCAATATGAATACCGAGCAGGCGACGCGGGTGATGTTGAATATTCATACGCAAGGACGTGGCGAATGTGCGGTGTATCCGCGTGACATCGCTGAGAGTAAGGTCGCACAAGTCAATGCGCACGCACGCGAGCATCAACACCCTTTGCTGTGTACGATGGAGCGGGTGTAAGTTATCTGCGCGAATGAGGACGTCGATATGTTGAGTCGGGAAGTGGAGTTTGGTCTGGGTATGCTGGTGCGTGATGCGCGTGAGCAGCATCAAGAATTCCTCAGCGTTGAACATTTGTTGTTGATGCTGACCGACATGTTGGGGCCAGCAAAAATCTTGCGTGCGATTGGTGCAGATTTGGATGCACTGCGGGATCGTTTACAAAAACACATTGATGACCACACTCCCAAATTTGCGGAGACCGATCCGCGTGATCCGCAGCCGACCTTGGGTTTTCAGCGCGTATTGCAGCGCGCGATCTTTCAGGCGCAGTCGGCTGGGCGTTCTGAAGTTGAGCCCGACAATCTTTTGGTGGCGACGTTCAGCGAACAAGAAAGTCATGCGGTGTTCTTTCTTGCCGAGCAGAACATTTCGCGTCTAGACGTGGTGAGTTACATCGCACATGGTGAGGAAGAGCTGCGCAGCGACGCGGAAACTGAATCTACTGAAATGGAAGGTGTTGGCGATGTCCGTAGTGATGCTTCGGGTGAAGCCAAAGAGTCTGCGCTGCAACGCTATGCCCAGAACTTGAATCGCATGGCGCGTGATGGCGTGATTGATCCGCTGATTGGGCGCGATCGCGAAGTCGAGCGTGTGCTGCAAATCCTCATGCGTCGGCGCAAAAACAATCCCTTGCTGGTGGGTGAAGCGGGTGTTGGTAAGACTGCAATTGCGGAAGGCTTGGCGCGGCGGATTGTGGAAGGTGACGTGCCCGAGCCCGTGGCGAAGACAACGATTTGGTCATTGGATCTCGGCGGTTTGCTTGCGGGGACGAAGTACCGCGGCGATTTTGAAAAACGCTTGAAAGGCGTGCTGCAGGATCTTGAGAAAGATCCGGATGCGGTGCTGTTCATTGACGAAATCCACACCATCATCGGTGCCGGCGCGGCTTCGGGCAGCAGTATGGATGCATCCAATCTCATCAAACCACGCTTGGCCAGTGGTCAGTTGCGTTGCATTGGCTCAACCACATGGCAGGAATTCCGTTCGATTTTCGAAAAAGATCATGCGCTTGCGCGTCGCTTCCAAAAGGTGGATGTAGAAGAGCCGAGTGTGGCCGATACCGTACGCATCCTTGAAGGCCTGCGCACGCGCTTGGAAGAGCATCACGATGTGCGTTTCACTAGGCCATCCTTGCAATCCGCGGCAGAGCTTGCTGAACGTTATATCCATGACCGCCAGCTTCCGGATAAGGCAATTGATGTCTTGGATGAAGCGGGGGCGCGGAATCGTTTGCGAGGTCACAAGCGTCGTACCGTGAGCGTGAAGGACATCGAAGAAGTGGTGGCTTCCATCGCGAAGGTGCCGGCACGTACGGTGAATTCGGATGATCGGGATCGTTTGCAAACCCTCGATCGGGATTTGCGCATGGTGGTATTCGGCCAGGATCCGGCGATCGATACGGTTGTCTCGGCGATTCGCTTGTCGCGTTCGGGGCTGGGTTCTGATGATCGCCCGGTCGGTTCATTTTTGTTCGCGGGCCCGACCGGCGTGGGTAAGACCGAGATTTGTCGGCAGCTAGCGCGCCAGATGGGCGTTGAACTGGTGCGTTTCGATATGTCGGAATACATGGAGCGGCATACCGTTTCGCGTTTGATCGGGGCGCCGCCGGGCTATGTTGGTTATGAAGAAGGTGGGTTGCTTACCGATGCCATTCATCAAAACCCGCACGCAGTGTTATTGCTGGACGAAATCGAGAAGGCACACCCCGATGTATTCAATCTGTTATTGCAGGTGATGGATCACGGCAGTCTGACCGACAGCAATGGTCGTCGTACCGATTTCCGTGATGTGATTTTGATCATGACCACCAATGCCGGTGCTGAACGTGCCAGTCGAGCCAGTATTGGCTTTGCGGCGCAGGATCACACCACAGATGCGATGGGTGAGATCAAGCGTTTGTTCTCGCCGGAGTTCCGCAACCGTTTAGACGCCATTGTGCAATTTGCGCCACTGGGCCCAGAGCAGATCGCGCACGTCGTTGAGAAATTCTTGGCCGAATTGGAAAGCCAGTTGCATGCGCGCAAAGTTGATTTGCAAGTGGATGATGAAGCGCGCACTTGGTTTGCTGAGCACGGCTACGATCAAGCCATGGGTGCGCGTCCGATGCGCCGCTTAATTCAAGACCAGTTGCGTCGTCCGCTGGCCGATGCCTTGTTGTTTGGTGATTTGAAAGACGGTGGTGTGGTTGAGGTGAGCGTTGCTGAAGACAAGCTCACGCTACGCACCGAGCCACGCAAGTCGCGTGGACAGGAATCAGTCGCAGAAGTGGAAGACGCGCGCTAAGGCGTTAGCGCTGACGGAAGGTGATGCGGCCTTTGCTCAGGTCGTAAGGAGTCAGTTCCACAGTGACACGGTCACCCTTAAGGATACGGATGTAGTGTTTGCGCATCTTGCCAGAGATGTGTCCGATCACAACGTGACCGTTATCCAACTCAACGCGGAAGGTGGTGTTGGGCAATGCCTCAACAATCGTACCTTCCATTTCAATGTGATCTTCTTTCGCCATTCGTTTCCAATCAGTGTCTAGGGTGTGCAGAGGGTCGTGACGGTGAATCCTGTCTGGCCCTCGCGGAATGCGCGCGGATTATACACAGGAGTGCCATGTTGGCGTCAGCGCGTGCGGGCTGGGTGGTTTGAGGCGTCGATCCAGCCTTGTGCCGTCAAAATCTCGCTGGGTTGATAGGCCTTCTTGTAGTCCATCTTGGGGTGGCCCTCGATCCAGTAGCCGAGATACAGGTACGCGCCGCCTTGGGCACGGACTTGCTCGATTTCCCAGAGGAGGGCGTAGCGACCGAGGCTGCGCTTGGCGCAGCGAGGGTCGTAGAAGGTGTAAACCGCGGACCAGCCATCGCCGACCCGATCACTCACCGCGAGTGCGATGAGATCGCCTTTGAGGCGAAATTCATGGAAGCGGGTCCATTGCGCATCACCCAGCAAGAAGGCAGACAGGTCACCCGGCTCAGGGTTATCCATGCCGCCGCCCGGATGTTTCCAATTCAAATAACGTTTGTACAGGGAATAGATCTCATCGTTTTCTTGCGGCGTGATGCTGTGAACGGTGAGGTCCTGATTGCGCTTCCAGAGGCGTTGCTCATTTCGGCTGCGTTGGAAGTCATGCACACGCACACGAATTGGCACACAAGCATTGCAGTCATCACAGTGGGGTCGATAGGCATGCAGACCGCTGCGACGAAACCCGAGGACGGTGAGGCGCGCGTGGAGTTCGGGTGTTAGCGGATGTTCTGGGCCGAGGAAAATCGAACGGGTCTTACGTTCTTCGAAATAGCTACAGGCGCGCGGCGGGGTGCGATAGAACACCGGCTCTTGCACGAGTGGCGTACGCGGATCTTGGGTCATGTCTTGTTTAAGCCGTTACCTGCGTTGGGGAACGCAACCGGCCCAGAGTGCCAGTCTAGGCCTGCGTGGGTTCGGTATTGCGCGAGGTGCGCAAGATAGTCTGCACGCAGGATTTCTTCAGCGCCAAGGCGGTGCAAGTGCGGCGTCATTAATTGGATGTCGAGCAAGCCGCCTTCGATCTGGGCGAGCTGTTGTGAAAGCCATACCAGTGGAATCCGTGAGGCGTCATCCATTTTGCTGAACATCGATTCGCCGCAAAAGATGGGTCCGACCTGTACGCCATAGACGCCACCGACGAGGCGCTCGCCTTGCCAGGCCTCGATCGAATGCGCGATGCCTTGGGCATGCAGTGCCAGGTAGGCTTGTTGCATGGCGGGGGTGATCCAGGTGCCATATTCGGCCTGGCCGTCGACCCAGCGTGGGGCGGCACATTTCGCGATCACTTCAGCGAAGGCAGTGTTGGTGCGTAATTCGAAGGGCGCAGCCTTGAGTCGTTTGCGGAGGGTGCGCCCGATGTGAAGTTGATCGGGACGCAGGACCGCACGCGGGTTTGGGCTCCACCACAACAGGGGTTGGCCCTGTTCATACCAAGGAAAAACCCCGCGCGTATAGGCGGCAACAAGGCGCTCGGGGCTGAGGTCGCCGCCCATGGCCAGCAGGCCATTGGGGCGGCTCAGCGCATCCGCCGGATCCGGAAACTGCAGAGGATCCGCCGTGAGCAACCATGGGGTTCCGGGCGGGCGGGTCTGCATGGGGCGGGGCGCTTAGTCCTCGAGGAAGCGCTCAACGTCGAGCGCAGCCATGCAACCGCTGCCGGCGGAGGTCACGGCCTGGCGGTAGATGTGATCCGCGCAGTCGCCTGCGGCAAACACTCCTTCAACGCTGGTTGCGGTGGCATTGCCAGTAGAGCCAGAGCGGACCTTGATGTAGCCATTTGCCATGTCGAGCTGGCCAGCAAAGATATCGGTGTTGGGGTGGTGGCCAATGGCGATAAACACGCCGCTGAGCTCGACGTCTTTGCTGCTGCCATCTTCTGTGTTCTTGATGCGTAACCCGGTGACGCCGGTGTTGTCGCCCAAGACTTCATCGACTGCGCTGTTCCATTCGATGGTGACATTGCCGGTTTGGGACAGGCCAATCAGCTTGTCGGCAAGAATCTTCTCGGAGCGGAACTTGTCGCGGCGGTGGACCACAGTGACGTGTTCGGCGATGTTGGCGAGATAAAGGGCTTCTTCCACAGCGGTGTTGCCGCCGCCGATCACGGCGACTTTTTGGCCGCGATAGAAAAAACCGTCGCACGTGGCGCAGCCGGAAACGCCGCGACCCTTGAACTTCTCTTCGGATTCCAGGCCGAGGTATTTGGCCGACGCGCCGGTGGCAATGATCAGGGCATCACAGGTGTAGCTACCCATATCGCCATTGAGGCTGAACGGGCGTTTACTCAGGTCCACGTCTTTGATCTGGTCAAAGATCATTTCGGTGCCGAAGCGCTCGGCCTGTTGGCGCATCTTTTCGACCAGACCGGTACCATCAATGCCATTCTCTTCACCTGGCCAGTTGTCGACCTCGGTGGTGGTGGTGAGCTGACCCCCTTGTTGCAGGCCGGTAATGAGCACAGGCTGGATATTGGCGCGGGCCGCATAGATGGCGGCGGTATAGCCGGCCGGCCCGGAACCGAGGATCAACAGACGACAGTGCTTGGTCTCGCTCATGATAGACTCCAAAAGGTTTTATTCATGGGTAATTATCGGGTACTCAGTGCATTTCAGCATGCCTCTCCGTGAGGCCAATAGCGAGATCTTAACGCAGCTCCGCATATGACACAGCGCACTAAGATTGGGATTCCACGTGAGGTCAAACCGCAAGAGGCGCGGGTCGGTCTGATTCCTGCCGCCGTCTCTGAACTCACCCGTAAAGGTCATGTGGTTTTTGTTGAGCGCGACGCGGGTCTGCTCAGCGGCTATGCCGATGAAGATTACAAAGCAGCCGGCGCGCGCATTGCAGCGGATGCAGATGCTCTGTACGCCAGTGCGCAAATGATCGTGAAGGTCAAAGAGCCATGGGGCGATGAACTGCAGCGCCTGCGTGGCGATCACTTGTTGTTTTCGTATCTACACCTTGCGCCGAATCCAGAGCTGACGCGCCGCCTATTAGAGATCGGCCTGACCGCGATTGGTTTTGAGACGGTGGAGGAGCAAGGCCACCTGCCGTTGCTGGCGCCGATGAGCGACATTGCCGGGCGGATCGCGGTGCATGCCGGGGTGCAGTACTTGCAACATCCACAGCAGGGCCGCGGCGTCTTGCTCGGCGGGGTTGCCGGTGCGACGCGCGGTACGGTTGTGGTGCTGGGTGGAGGTATTGCTGGGATGGCGGCGGCTGAAGTCGCTGCAGCACTGGGCGCGGAAGTGACGATTTTTGAGAAGCGCTACGACAAGATGCCAGCCTTACGTGCGCTTGGAGCCAATGTTACGCCGCTGTATCCGCATGCCGATGAATTGCAGGCGGCTGTGCGTACAGCCGACCTCTTGGTGGGAGCCGTGTTGATTCCGGGCGCGCGTGCGCCGCATCTGGTCAGTGCGGCAGATGTGCAACGCATGCAGGCGGGTAGCGTGATTGTGGATATCTCCGTGGATCAGGGCGGTTGTGTCGAAACGACGCGTCCGACCACGTGGGATGCGCCCGTGTTTGTTGATCATGGTGTGCTGCACTTTGGTGTGACCAATATGCCGGGCGCTGTGCCGCGAACTGCATCGCAGGCGCTGTCAGCGGCACTGACCCCGTATGTTGAGCGCTTAGCGCATACCGATTGGCTGAAGTCGCCGGCCTTGCGTGCCGGGATTAATGTGGCGGATGGCAAGCTGGTGCATCCCGCATTGCAAGATCTATCGCAGGATTTGTCTTTAGGAGTTTGAGAACAAAGATGGCTGGTAAAAACAAACCTGCAGCGCCCAGCGCATTAACCGTTCACTTGGGGCGGGGCATGCGCGAAGGCGGCTTACTACTGAGTTGGGCCATTGCAGCCTATTTGTTTGTGGCTTTGTTCAGCTACAGCCCACAAGATTCGGCCATGACCCGCAGTCTGCCGAATGAGCAAATCCATAATTTGGGTGGCAGCTTCGGCGCATGGTTTGCTGATGTTGCCTTGTTCTTGTTTGGTTTCATGGCGATTTTGTTTCCGATTCTGGTCGGCTGGGTCGGTTGGCTGTTGTTCACCGAGCGCGCGCATGCGCTGCGCCATGAGCCGCGTTTATTGAGTCTGCGGATTGCGGGCTTTGTCCTCATTCTGCTGGGGGGTACCGGATTATCTGAGCTGTACTTCGCCATTGCGGGTGCTAGTTTCCCAGAAGGTGCCGGTGGCATCCTCGGCTTGGAGTGGGGCCATGTGATGTATGGCGCGTTTGGCTTGTTGGGCGCAACCCTCGGTTTGTTGGCTTTGTTCTTAACCGGGATCACCTTATTCACCGGCCTGTCATGGCTGGATGTCATGGATCGCACGGGTGCGTGGAGTCTGCTGTTTTGGGCGTGGGCCAAAGGCGTACCTGAGCGCGTGCAGGATTATTTTGCAGCACGCAAGGCGAAAGAAGAACGCGTGCAAAAGGTTTCGATTGAGCGTGCGCGCCCGCGTCAACAAAAAGAGAAGGTCAAGATCGAACCGCGCATTACCCAAGTCGAGACCAGTGTGCGCGCCGAAAAAGAAAAGCAGGTGCAGCTATTCGAGCCAGCGCAGTTGCCACGCAGCAATGGCGATGTCGCACTGCCTTCCTTGTCCTTGCTGGATGCCACCCAGGTGCAAGAGGGGGGCTATTCCGAAGAAGCGCTCGAGGCGATGTCGCGCTTGGTTGAGATCAAGCTACGTGACTTTGGCATTGAATCCGAAGTGGTTGCTGTGCATCCGGGGCCGGTAATTACCCGCTTTGAAATCATGCCTGCACCGGGCATTAAGGCGAGTCGTATTAGTGGCCTCTCTAATGACTTGGCGCGCGCTTTGTCTGTCATCAGCGTACGTGTGGTCGAGGTGATTCCAGGCAAGCCCTACATTGGTCTGGAAATTCCCAACGAGCAGCGTGAAACCATTCAGTTGGGTGAGATCCTTTCGTCCAAGGAATACGATCAGTCGCGTTCTCCGTTGACGATTGCACTTGGTAAAGACATTTCGGGTAATCCTTCGGTTGCGGATTTAGCCAAGATGCCGCACTTGTTGGTCGCGGGTACCACGGGCTCGGGTAAGTCGGTGAGCGTCAATACCATGGTCCTCAGTCTGCTGTACAAGGCGACGCCGGACGAAGTGCGCATGATCATGGTGGATCCGAAGATGCTCGAGCTTTCGGTCTACGAGGGCATTCCGCATTTGTTGGCGCCGGTGGTGACTGACATGAAAGAAGCGGCCAATGCTTTGCGTTGGTGTGTGGCGGAAATGGAGCGCCGTTATAAGCTCATGTCTGCAGTGGGTGTGCGTAACTTGGCCGGCTTTAATCGCAAGGTCAAAGATGCAGAAGAGGCGGGCACGCCATTGCATGATCCGCTGGTGCAGATGGAAGAGGGCGAGGACCCGCCGCATCTGCAAACCCTGCCGTTCATTGTCATCATCATTGATGAGTTCGCTGACATGATGATGGTGGTGGGTAAGAAGGTCGAAGAATTGATTGTGCGCATCGCACAGAAGGCGCGTGCCGCAGGCTTACACCTAGTGTTGGCGACGCAGCGTCCGTCGGTTGATGTCATTACGGGACTGATCAAATCCAACATTCCAACGCGTATGGCCTTCCAGGTGTCGTCGCGTATGGACTCGCGTGTGATCCTCGATCAACAAGGCGCAGAAGCGCTGCTCGGTCGTGGCGATATGTTGTATCTGCCACCGGGCACCGGCCTGCCGCAACGCGTACATGGTGCGTTTGTGAGTGATGAAGAAGTACATCGCGTAGTGGAGCAGCTCAAGGCGACAGCCAGCCCGCAATACATTGATGCGGTGCTGAATGCCTATGAAGACAATGAAGCCACACCGGGCCTGCCGGGTGGTGATCATGGCGGCGGTGATGAAGACGATCCGTTGTATGACGAAGCGGTGCGCATCGTCACCGAGAGTCGCCGCGCTTCGGTGTCTGGGGTGCAGCGTCGCCTAAAGATTGGCTACAACCGCGCCGCGCGCCTCGTGGAAGCGATGGAAGCGGCTGGCGTGGTGAGTCCGATGGAATCGAATGGTCAGCGCGAAGTGATTGCGCCGCCGCCCGTCGATTGATGCGATGCGCAGCCTCTCATTCCCTCGTGTTCTGATTGCCTTCCTGCTCAGTCTGTCGCTGAACGCGGTTGTCGCCGATGCCACGCAGGATGTGCAGCAGCGTTTGGATGCGCTGGGCAGCTTGCACGCGACATTTGTCCAACAAACCTTTGATGAGCGCGGACGCGCACTGGAAACCTTGCAGGGTGAGTTTGTCTGGGCGCGTCCGGGCAAGCTGCGTTGGGAGGTGCAACAGCCGTATGCGCAGCTGATTGTTTCGGATGGTGAGCGTCTATGGTTGTATGAGCCGGATCTGCAGCAGGCGTCTTTGCGCTCGCTGGCTGAGGTGATGGAAGAGGGTGGCTTCCTCTCGGTGTTGGCGGGTGTGCAGCCGCTGCGTCAGGGCTACCAGGTCGATCTGGTTGAAGCCGCTACCGCGCGCATGGCCTATCGTTTGCGTCCCTTGCGAGAGATCGCCTCGATGCGTGATCTCATTCTGCGCTTTGATGCGGAGGGCTTGAGTTCGCTCGAGTTTGTCGATGGCATTGGGCAGCAGCATCAATTGCAGTTTGCAGCGCGCACGGCCGAGACCCCAACGGATGCATTTCGATTTGTGCCGCCCGCAGGGACGGATGTGATTCGCTCACCCGCTATGGATGCGGATGGCTAACGCCGATTTATTTGCTGCACAACAGGCGGCCGACGTGCAGGCAGCACGGCCCCTCGCCGAGCGCATGCGCCCGCAGACGCTCTCTCAGTTCTTTGGCCAATCTCACGTGTTGGGCACTGAGCAACCCTTGCGTTGCTTGCTCGAGCACGGTCATCTTCATTCGCTGATTCTTTGGGGACCGCCCGGTACCGGCAAGACTACGCTGGCACGCATTCTTGCGGGTGGCGTAGATGCAGAGTTTCTTGCGCTTTCAGCAGTGTTGTCTGGGGTTAAAGAGATACGTGCTGCGATTGAGGTTGCGCAGGCCAATCGCCAACAAGGCCACAAGACGGTGTTGTTTGTGGATGAGGTGCATCGCTTTAATAAAGCACAACAGGATGCCTTCCTGCCGCATGTGGAGAACGGGACTTTTGTATTCATCGGTGCAACTACCGAGAACCCGTCGTTTGAGGTAAACAACGCTTTGCTGTCACGGGCGCGCGTCTATGTGTTGCAGGCGCTTGACGATGATGCTTTGCATGAGATCTTGCGTGCGGCACTGATTGACGCAGAGCGTGGGCTTGGTGCGCGTGCGCTTGCGATTGATGACGCGGCATTGTTGCAGCTGGTTCAGGTTGCTGATGGCGATGCGCGGCGCGCACTTAATTTATTGGAGCTTGCTGCGGATCTTGCAGCGGCGACTACGCATCCTCAGCAGATTACCGCGGAAGAAACCGCCGCTTTGTTGCAGGGCAGTCCGCGGCGGTTTGATGCCGGCGGGGATATGTTCTATGACCAGATTTCGGCCCTGCATAAATCGGTGCGCGGCTCCGATCCTGATGCGGCGTTGTATTGGTTGGTTCGGATGCTCGATGGTGGGGCCGATCCGCGTTATCTCGCGCGCCGTATCGTTCGGATTGCCAGTGAAGACATTGGCAATGCCGATCCGCGTGGGCTCAGTGTGAGTTTGGATGCGGCTGCAGCGTATGAGCGCTTGGGATCACCTGAGGGTGAACTGGCACTCGCGCAGGCGGTGGTTTATCTAGCCGTCGCGCCGAAGAGTAATGCGGTGTATCAGGCCTTCAATGCGGTCCGAGAGGCAGTGCGGCAACAAGGTTCGCTCGAGGTCCCGGTGCATTTGCGCAATGCGCCGACAAAGCTGCTGAAAGAATTGGGACATGGTGTGGACTATCGTTACGCACATGATGAGCCGGATGGTTTTGCCGCGGGAGCAAGCTATCTTCCGCAGTCACTGGTCGGGACGCGCTACTATGCGCCCACGGAGCGAGGTTTTGAGGCGCGCATCGCCGAGCGATTGCAAGATCTTCGCGCGCGAAATCGCGCAGCAAATCAATAAAAATAGTTAAAGAGATCTGGAGTACGGCATGACTAGAACCTGGTTTGCACACCTTCGTCACGCAAGCGTGCTGTCGCTGTTGCTGCTGATCACCATGCTGCCTGGCGCAACGCTGGCGCAAAGCATCGAAGTGCGCGCAGTTGTGTATGAAAACGACCTGATTCGACTGGAACAGATCGAAGCCGCTTTGCTTTCTGATGGCCTGAGTTCCACACGTCTTGATCAATTCCAACAAGAAGTGGGTGAAACCCGGCGTCGCGCTGCGCACTGTGTGCAAGAGCAGGAAGATCATCTCACTGCCCTGACAGAAGAGAAGCTTTTGTTGGGCGAAGCGGTTGAGGGTGAAGATCGTCGTGTCAGTTTGCAGCGTGTGCAATTGGATGGGGAGTTGGCCACTGTTGAGCGGATGTTGGCTTCCTGTCGATTGCTTGTGATCCAAGGACGGAAGCTGTCGACGGAAGTCGATGCACGGCGCGAAGCACAGCTGCGTGGCCACCTGTTTGAGCGCAATGAAAGTGTATTTGCGCTGGGTAGTGGTGATTGGCTCTCTGCGCAATATTGGCAAGAACAGTTGCAGCGCTTGCAGAAACAAATTGATATCGACGGGCAGGGCTCCTTGGACGGCAGCTTGCCGTTGTTATTGCTATTGGTGGTGATCGCAATTGCGCTGGGCAAGTTGATTGTGCGCGGGCTCGCTCTGTGGGTGCGCAAATTACCACCGGGGCGTGATTTTGCGACCGACTTGGCGCTATCGCTCAGCTTGTCTCTTCCATTGTGGGGGCCGGTATTGTTGCTGGGCGTGGCGCTGATCTTGGGAGGGCAGCTGTTCCCGGGTGGTGGCTTCGGCGCCGAGTTGGAGTATGTCGGGTTCTTGCTCGGCGGCTTGGCGCTGGCTCGCTGGTTGCTGCGCGCGTTGTTCAATCCACCACATCCTGGACGTGCCGTATTAAAGGCAGATGCAGAACTGCGTCATCGTTTTTCACAACGCCTCAATATTTTGTTCTGGGTGATGTTTGTGGGCGGGTTGTTACTTTCCGGCGCCGTTCAACAGCTCTTGCCGGAATTTGTCCTGCACGTGTTACGTGCGGTGCTCTATGGTTTGCTCACGCTCAACATTGCGTGGGTGGCTCTCTTGATGGGCGAGTTGCCGCGTGGCCGCGCGTTGTTCAGCATTCGCCTGCTGGTTGTTCTGACCCTGCTGATCGGGTTGGTTGCCGAGCTTGTGGGCTATCGCAACCTCTCAGAATTTATTCTCTCGCGCACTGCGCTTGCGCTCTTAGGGCTGTTTGTCGTTTGGGTGATTAGCAGCGAGCTAACTGATCTCTTCGATGGTCTGGATGAGGGTCGTCTGCAATGGCAGCGCAACATGCGTCGTGCATTGGGCATCAAGAGTGGTAAGGATTTTCCGGGACTGCGCTGGTTGCGGGTGTTAACCACCATTGCGATCTGGATTGCGTTGTTGTTCTTCGGTGCAGTTTTGTTAGGACTGTCGCAGCAAGGGCGTGAGTTTGCGCTGAATTTGCTGATTGAGGGCTTCAAAATCGGTGACTACCAATTCATCCCTAGCCGGATTCTGGTCGCCATCGCGGTCGTGATGTTGTTGCTCTCGATCTTGGGTTGGGTGCGCCAGCACATGGAAAAGAGCTGGCTGGCGAAGGCGCGTATGGAGCGCAGTGCGCGTGAATCTTTGGTGACGTTCACGGGTTATCTTGGGGTCGCGATCGCAATTGTGGTTGGTCTGATGGTTGCTGGTGTTGACTTCACCGGACTTGCCATCATCTTTGGTGCGTTATCCGTCGGGATTGGGTTTGGTCTGCAGAATGTTGTTAATAATTTTGTTTCGGGTTTGATTTTGTTATTCGAACGTCCGATTCGAACGGGTGATTGGGTTCAGGTCGGTTCGACCGAAGGCTATGTGCGTAAGATCAGTATTCGATCAACCATTATTGAGACCTTCGATAAGGCGAATGTCATCGTGCCGAACTCGGAGTTGATTTCGGCGCAGGTGACCAACTGGATTCTGCGCGATTCGGTTGGGCGTCTCAGTATTCCGATCGGTGTGGCGTATGGGTCGGATACCGGACTCGTCGAGCGTATCTTGCTCGAGGTCGCTAACGCGCATCCGGATGTCATCAAGAACAATCCGGAATATTCCGCGCGGGTGGTGTTTATGGACTTTGGCGAAAGCTCGCTCGACTTCCAGTTGCGGGCCTACGTTCCCGATGTGGATCGCCGTTTGCGCATCTCCAGTGATTTGCGTTTTGCGATTGACCGTGCGTTCCGGGCCAATGGGATTGAGATCCCATTCCCGCAACGTGATTTGCATATTCGCTCGGGCAGCTTTGCGTCTGGGCCGGCTCAAGCGGCTCCGGCCGAATTGCCCAGTTCACGTCCACAACAGTCACGTAAGCTCACCGATGCGGATCGTGACGTGGCCGGTGAAGGTGACGTTTAATCCCGTTTTTGCCGGTTTCATCAGCATCTGCGGGCGGATCGGCTAGAATGCCGCGATGCAAATTTGGGCAATTGCTGTAGGTGGCGCGCTGGGCGCGGTGATGCGTTATGCCAGCGTGAATGCGGTGCATAGCGTTGTCGGACCTGGTTTTCCATGGGGGACGCTCACCGTCAATGTGCTGGGTTCCTTGCTCGCTGGACTCCTGTTCACCTTGTTTGCGGAGCGCTGGCAGGTGGGGCCTGAGCTGCGTGCCATGGTGCTGGTTGGCTTCCTGGGTGCGTTCACCACGTTCTCTGCGTTTTCCATGGAGAACCTGGGTATGTTGCTTCAGGGGCAGCCTGTGCGTTTCTTGCTGAATGCCGTGGGCAGCGTGGTGGTTTGTTTGCTCGCTGCGTGGGTGGGGATGCTACTGGCGCGCAATGTAATGGCGTAAGCCCAGATCGATTCACACGTTGATGCAGACTTAATTCGATTTTGACCGGAACTTCTTTTCATGCTTGATCCGAACTTGTTTCGCACCCAACTGGATGACACGGCGGCGCAACTTGCCCGTCGCGGCTTTACTTTGGATTGCGCGCGCATTGCTGCACTGGAAGCGGAGCGCAAGGATCTGCAAGTGCGTACGCAGGAGCTGCAAAACCAGCGCAACACTCAGTCCAAGTCGATTGGCCAGGCGAAGGCAAAGGGCGGAGACATCGCGCCGTTGTTGGATGCGGTTGCCAAGATCAAACAAGAATTAGAAGGCGCGGAACAACGTTTGTCGGTGCTTCAAGATGAGCTACATGGTCTGCTCGCGGGGGTGCCCAACATTCCACATGATTCCGTGCCGGCCGGTACGGATGAAAAAGACAACATTGAAGTGCGCCGTTGGGGTGAGCCGCGTGCATTCGCCTTTGAGGTGCGAGACCACGTGGATGTCGGTGCGGCTTTGGGTGGATTGGATTTTGAAAGTGCCGCGAAGGTTACGGGTTCGCGTTTTGCCTTTTTGCATGGGCCGCTCGCCAAGCTTCATCGCGCCTTGATTCAGTTCATGCTCGATACGCATACCGAGCAGCATGGCTATACCGAAACCTATGCGCCGTATTTGGTGAATGCCGAGAGTCTGTATGGCACGGGGCAATTGCCGAAGTTCAAAGAAGATTTATTCACCATCGCCGGTGCAGTCGGCGAGGGCGAGCAGGCGCGCGAGTTGTTCTTGATTCCAACCGCTGAAGTGCCGGTCACCAACTTGGCGCGCGATACGATCTTCGCTGCGGATGACTTGCCGTCGAAGCGGGTTTGTCACACGCCCTGTTTTCGTAGTGAAGCCGGCTCCTATGGGCGTGATACGCGCGGCATGATTCGGCAGCATCAGTTCGAGAAGGTCGAGCTCGTGCAGATGGTCCCGCCGGCGCAATCCTGGCAGGCCTTGGAAGAGTTGACCGGCCATGCAGAGGCGATCTTGCAAGCGCTGGAATTGCCCTATCGTGTGATGGCGCTGTGCGCCGGAGATATGGGGTTCTCTGCGGCAAAGACCTACGATCTTGAGGTTTGGTTGCCCGCGCAACAGGCGTATCGTGAGATCTCGTCTTGCAGCAACTTTGAAGCCTTTCAGGCACGACGCATGCAGGCACGCTGGCGCAACCCTGAGACGGGCAAGCCCGAGCTCTTGCATACCCTCAATGGCTCAGGTCTGGCGGTTGGCCGTACCTTAGTGGCGATTCTGGAAAACTATCAGGAAGCAGATGGTTCGGTCGGAGTGCCGAACGTATTGCGTCCCTACCTCGGCGGCCTTGCGCGCATTGCCGCTGCCTAACACCTTGGAGGTGATCCATGTTGGTCTCTGACATCATGACGCACAGTGTGCGGACCGTTAGCCCACAAACGCCGATGTGTGATGTGGTTTCGACCATGTGCCTGTATCGAATCAGCGGTTTGCCGGTGGTTGATGAAGGCAAGTTGATTGGCTTTATTGCGGAAAAGGATGTCTTGCATCACTTGTTCCCGAGCTTGGAAGATTCGATGAACAGCATGGCGAGTGTCGATTTTGATGCGCTTGAGCAGCATTACGCCGATGTGGTGGGGCTCAGGGTTGAACAGTTGATGCACAAGGGCGTCATTGGTGTCTCTCCGGATATGCCCATCCTGAAGGCGACTTCGGTCATGGTACGGAATCGATTCCGTCGTATACCGGTGATCGAGGACGATACCCTGGTTGGGATGCTCAGTCTGGGGGATGTGCACAAGGCCTTGTTTAAGAAGAGTATTAGCGAAATTTCTAACTGCGCGGTGAGCTGATTTCGCATGCAATATTTGCCGATCTTTTTGGATGTGCACGACCGTCCTGTCTTGGTGGTCGGCGGTGGTGCGGTGGCTGCACGTAAAGTAGAAACCTTGCTTGAAGCGGGCGCCAAGGTGCGTTTGGTTTCGCCTGAGCTGCACAGTGATCTACAGGCCGTTGTTGCTGCCGGTGAGATTGAGTGGATTGCACAGCCGTTTAGTGCGGACCAGATTGGCAATCCAATCCTGATCTATGCCGCCACCAACAGTGCGGCAGTGAATCAAGAGATTGCTGCGGCTGCGCAAACCCACAACATTCCTGTGAATGTGGTGGATGCTCCGGATACGGGTAGTTTTATTACCCCGTCGGTGATTGATCGTTCACCGATCCTCGCAGCCGTTGCGACCGGTGGTTCTTCACCGGTGTTAACGCGCTTGATTCGTGCCCGGCTTGAGTCCTTGATCCCTGCTGGCTATGGCCGTCTTGCTGAGTTTGCCGCCAAATTCCGCAAGCGGGTGCAAGAGCGCTTACCTGCTGAACGCCGTGCGGGCTTTTGGGAAAAGGTGTTGGAAGGCCGCGTGGCGGAGCTGGTGTTCTCGGGGCGTATGGACGAAGCTGAGCGCACGGTTGAACAGGCACTGGAAGAAGCCAGTGATCACCTCTTGGCGCGTGGCGAGGTCTATCTTGTTGGTGGCGGTCCAGGCGATCCAGACTTGTTGACCTTCCGTGCCTTGCGACTGATGCAGCGTGCGGAAGTGGTGGTGTATGACCGTTTGATCTCCAAGGCGGTGTTAAACCTGTGCAGGAAGGAAGCCGAGTTTATCTACGTCGGCAAAGAGCGCGACCGTCATACCGTGCCGCAGGACCAAATCAATCAATTGCTTGCCGACAAGGCGAAAGAAGGCAAGCGGGTATTGCGCCTCAAGGGCGGCGATCCGTTTGTATTTGGGCGTGGTGGTGAAGAGATTGAAACCCTGATGGAGCAGGGCGTGCCGTTTCAGGTCGTTCCCGGCATCACCGCGGCGGTTGGGATTGCGTCCTATGCCGGGATTCCGCTGACCCACCGTGATTATGCGCAATCTGTGGTGTTCGCGACGGGCCACCTCAAGGACAACACCTGTGACCTCAATTGGGATGCGCTCGCCGCCAAGAACCAAACCGTGGTGTTTTACATGGGCCTAAAGGGGCTTTCCATCATCGCGCAGTATCTGATCTCACATGGTCGTGACCCGAGCACGCCAGCGGCGCTGGTGCAAAAAGGCACAACGCCCGAACAACGTGTCTTTACCGGTACCTTGGCGACGCTGCCGAGTATTGTCGAGCGTGAGGAGATCAAGGCGCCAACACTCATCATCGTCGGTGAAGTGGTGGCCTTGCATGAAAAGCTCAACTGGTTCCAACCTGAGTTCAGTCGCCCTGGCGATTTACGTCCTTTCTAAATGTCACCCGCAACGAAATCTTCGACGCGTACGCGCGCGTCGCTCAAACCGGTGGTGTGGGGCGAAGCTGACTTCGAGGTCAAGCCGTCTTCGATCCCCGGGATTGGACTGGGTTTGTTTGCCAAACATGCCATCCGCAAGGGCGACACCATTGGTCCTTACGAGGGTCGGTATCTAACCGATCGGCAATGTCATCGTAAGCCATGGATCGACTCGCATCATCTGCTGCATGTCTGTAAGGACTGCACGATTTATGGCGAGAACTACACGCGTTACATCAATCATTCCGACAAACCGAGCGTGCATTTTGTGGTGTCGACCCGTTGGCGTACGGCCCGAGTCGAGGCTCTGCGCAACATCCGTGCCGGCGAGGAGTTGTTTCTCGACTATGGCCCGGATTTCTGGGAAGCCCATCACGAATCGGTGAAATAACGATTTGTGGCCGCATCGGTTGATGCGCTAGTCTGACGGACCCGATGTTGAGAGGAGGACGTCATGGCGACGTGGCAAGAGACGGTTCTTGGCTTTGCGCGTGACGCACGCTGTTCTGATCTGCATCTACAGACGGGGCAGCCGCTTGCGCTGCGGATCTTGGGCGAGATTCAGCAACAACCGGATGTCTTCGTGCATGAGCAGTGGTTGGATGCCTTTGAAACGGACTATCTGACCCCTGCGCTCCGTTCACGTTATCAACAGCGCGGTGATGTTGATCTCTCGTTTTCATTGCAAGGCTACCGCTTTCGCGCCAATCTCGCGCGAGTTGAAGGGGGCAGGTTGCTGGCCTTGCGCAAGCTCTCGGATGAGGTCCCAAGCGCAGAATCGCTTGCATTGCCCGCTGCATTATTAGCGGCAAGTGGCCTGACGCAGGGCTTGGTTCTGGTCACCGGTCCAACTGGCTCAGGCAAAAGCACAACGCTGGCCGCTCTGCTTGCGCGGGTAAATCAAACGCGACGGGTACACATTCTCACCTTGGAAGATCCCATTGAGTATCTTCATTCCAGTGCCCAGAGCATTGTGCATCAACGTGAAATTGGTCGTGATGCCGAAAGCTTTGCACAAGGGTTGCGTGCGGCGTTGCGTGAAGATCCCGATGTCATCTTGTTGGGCGAGATGCGCGATCTTGAGTCGATCGCGCTTGCTTTGACGGCAGCAGAGACTGGCCACCTCGTATTGGCTACCCTGCATACTCAAGGCGCCGCCAGCACCATCCACCGTTTGGTCGATGTGTTTCCGGCGGCGCAACAGCCGCAGATTCGTGCGCAACTGGCGGAAACGCTCGCCCTTGTGGTCACGCAAGAATTGCGACTGCGGGCGGATACGAGCGGGCGGGTTGCGGCTTTTGAGGTGATGGTGGCGAATGCGGCGATTCGTAATCTGATTCGTGAAAACCAAGTCCATCAAATCGACAGCGTGATTCAAACCAGTCGTGCGGAAGGT
The DNA here is from genome assembly GCA_964654355.1 of uncultured Piscirickettsiaceae bacterium. Lineage (GTDB taxonomy): Bacteria > Pseudomonadota > Gammaproteobacteria > CAZZIQ01. The sequence goes on along the minus strand of CAZZIQ010000005.1, from coordinate 131 downwards.
ATGCAGACCCTAGAGGCCTCGCGGGAGGCGCTGCGCGCGAGCGGTGTGATTCGTGCCGCGTAGCGTGTTGTGCGGAATTGAAACAATTTGAAATCTCAGGTTGACCTTTTTTTAGGCAAACTCGGGTAGAG
>CAZZIQ010000004.1:2844-52624 GCA_964654355.1 uncultured Piscirickettsiaceae bacterium | reverse complement strand
CAGTATTTCACCGAAGTGAAGATCACCGGTATCCAGGCGTAAGCCGGATCCGCTTTCAAGGTAAGAAACCATGGCACATAAAAAAGCAGGCGGTAGTACTCGTAACGGTCGCGATTCGCAGTCCAAGCGTTTGGGCGTGAAACGCTTCGGTGGCCAGCAGGTACTGGCTGGGAACATCCTCGTGCGTCAGCGCGGCACTCACTTCCATCCGGGCGTGAATGTTGGTCGTGGCGGCGATGACACGCTGTTCGCTAAGGCCGATGGCGTGGTCACCTTCGAAGTGAAGGGTCCGTACAAGCGTAAGTTCGTCAGCATCTACCCTGCTGCCTAAGACGACTGAGTTGCCAGAGACGAAAAAGCCCCGTCCTGGTGACGGGGCTTTTTTATTGCGCGTAAGTCTTGGTTAGGATGCTTTCATGAAATTCGTCGACGAAGCCACCATTTTTGTTAGCGCCGGTAATGGCGGCAATGGCTGTGCGAGCTTCCGTCGCGAGAAATATATTCCCAAGGGCGGCCCAGATGGCGGCGATGGTGGTGATGGCGGTAGCGTATGGCTGGAAGGCGATGAAGGTCTGAATACGCTTGCGGACTTCCGCTTTGAGCGCCAGCACCGCGCGCAACGTGGCCAAGATGGGATGGGCAAGCAGCGCACTGGCGCCAAGGGCGAAGATAAGGTGTTGCGTGTGCCGATTGGCACAGTTGTGTTTGATCACGAAACCGAAGAGCGCATTGGCGAAGTTCTGGCCCATGGTGAGCGCTTGCTGGTGGCGAAGGGCGGTTATCACGGCATTGGCAACATTCACTTCAAGAGCAGCATTAATCGTGCGCCGCGTCAGTTCACATCGGGCAAGCCGGGTGAAGAGCGCGAGTTGCGCTTGGAAATGCAGGTGTTGGCCGATGTGGGTCTTCTTGGCTTGCCCAATGCGGGTAAGTCATCGTTGATTCGAGCTGTATCTGCGGCGCGTCCGCGTGTAGCCGACTATCCATTCACCACCTTGCATCCAAATCTCGGTGTGGTGTCAGTTGAGCCACATCGCAGCTTTGTGATGGCCGATATTCCGGGCTTAATCGAAGGTGCGGCAGAAGGCGCAGGCCTAGGGCATCGTTTCCTTAAGCATCTGTCGCGTACGCGCTTGTTATTGCACTTGTTGGATGTATCCGGGATTGAAGGTGTCGCCGACCCAGTCGAGGCGTTTCATACGCTTGAGCGGGAGCTGGCCCGATATGATCAGGCGTTGGCGTCACGTCCGCGTTGGTTGGTGTTGAATAAGATTGACTTGTTGCCGGCGGATGAGGTCGGTGTGCGCTGTAAGGCGATTGTGAAGGCGCTGAAATGGAAGGGGCCGGTGTATCGGATTGCTGCGATTAGTGGTGAAGGTACGAAGCCGTTGGTATATGACATCATGAAAGAAATTGAAGAAGGACACTTGCCGACCCTTACTACGCAAACCGACCATCAGTGGCCGGAGCATCAATCGGGTAATGTGAGTTCGGACTACTAAAAGTAGGCCAAACAGGTAGATTGGCAATCAGGATGCAACGACAAAAGTTCACGCAAGCCGGCACCTGGGTGATCAAGCTCGGGAGTGCGATTCTGACCAATGATGGTCAGGGTCTGTCTGCAGAGGCGATTCGCGGTTGGGTCGAACAGATCGTACTGCTGCGCCAGCGTGGCTATCGTATTGTGTTGGTGTCTTCCGGTGCGGTGGCAGAAGGCATGCAGCGTTTGGGTTGGGCCGAGCGCCCTCATGCGTTACGTGATTTGCAGGCGGCGGCGGCGGTTGGGCAGATGGGGCTGGTGCAGGCCTATGAATCGGCCTTTATGACGCATGGAATTCGTACCGCACAAATCCTCCTGACGCATGATGATTTGTCCGATCGCCGTCGCTATCTCAACGCGCGTTCGACCTTGCATGCGCTGCTCGATCTGAATGTGATTCCCATCATTAACGAAAACGATACAGTTGCGATTGACGAGATTCGCTTCGGTGACAACGACACCTTGGGTGCGTTGGTGGTGAATCTGGTCGAAGCGGACTTGTTGGTGATCCTGACCGATCAGGCGGCCTTGTTTGATGCGGATCCGCGCATCAACGCGCAGGCACAACGCATTGCGCAGGCGCCTGCCGATGACGAACAGCTCGACGCGATGGTCAGTGAGGGCGGTAAGCTCGGGCGTGGCGGCATGATTACCAAGCTGCGTGCAGCGCGTTTGGCTGCGCGATCCGCGGGCGCGACTTGGATTCTGCCGGGGCGGCGTGAAAGCGTATTGTTGGAGGCGGCCGCCGGCGCGGACATCGGTACCTTGTTAACCCCGAGTGAAGAGCAGCGTCTTGCTGCGCGGAAACGCTGGTTGGCTGGACATCTGCAGTTGGCAGGTAAGCTCTGGCTGGATGAGGGCGCGGTACGCGTGCTGAAGGAATCGGGCAAGAGTCTGTTGGCGGTCGGTGTGCGTAAGGTCGAAGGTGCGTTTGAGCGCGGTGAAGTGGTGGCCTGCCTCGATCCGAATGGGCAGGAAGTGGCACGTGGGTTGGTCAATTACGACGCCGACGAAGCGCGCAAAATTGCCGGTCAGCCAAGTGTCCAGATTGAGGCATTGCTCGGCTACATCGACGAAGAAGAGTTGATTCATCGTAACAATATGATCTTGTCGCGCTGAGCAGGCTCTTCAAGCGGGCGGTGGGCCATAAAAAACCGGCTTGCGCCGGTTTTTTGTTTCGAGCGTTTGGCGTTTAAGCCATGGCGCGAATGTGACCGTTCAGGCGGCTCTTGTGACGTGCAGCCTTGTTGGCATGGATGTGACCTTGCTGGGCGGCACGATCAATTGCCGGAACGGCGTCCTTGTATGCCGCTTCCGCTGCGCTCTTGTCGCCGCTCTGAATCGCTGCCACAACCTTCTTGATATAGCTGCGCAGCATGGAACGGCGGCTACGGTTATGAAGGCGATGCTTGTCAGCTTGGCGGGCACGCTTGCGTGCCTGTGCGGTATTTGCCACGTCGGTATCCTTTCAATCTCTACAATTCGTTGAGGTCTTCGCGAGTGGCCTCTTCATAGGCCAGCGCGGAAAGCGGCGTATTTTGACGATGGGCCTGCGCACTGTCAATCAATTCAGTGCGATACTGCGCCGCCATGAGTTCTTTGTTCCGTTCCACCGCTGTGGTCAGCGCAATGACCTTTCTGTCACGGATTCTCGGGTTGGTCCGCGATATCGTGGTTGCGCGGTTTTTTGGCGCGGGACTGGCCACAGACGCATTTTTTGTCGCCTTTAAGATTCCGAACTTTCTCCGACGTTTGTTCGCAGAGGGCGCATTTTCACAGGCGTTCGTTCCTGTTCTCTCCGAATACCAGTCTCAGAGGGGGGCTGCGGCTACCCAAGCCTTGGTCGATCAGACCGCGCGTCGTCTTGCTTTGTCTGTGTTTGGGGTGACGCTGGTCGGCGTGCTTGCAGCCCCGATCTTGATTTATCTCTTTGCGCCCGGGTTTACCGATTTAGGGCGTCGCGCGATGGCGGTTGACATGTTGCGCATCACATTTCCGTATTTGTTGCTGATTTCACTGACGGCGTTCTTCGGTGCGATCTTGAATGCCAATAATCGGTTCGCGATTCCGGCATTTACTCCGGTACTACTCAATCTCAGCCTTATCGGCGCCGCCATCTGGCTGTCGCCCCAGCTGGATACGCCTGTCTATGCGCTGGCATGGGGTGTGTTCATCGGTGGTGCTGCTCAGCTGTTGTTGCAGGCTGTCGCACTCAAACGTTTGGGGATGTTCCCGCGTTGGGGGCGTTCGATTGCAGCGGAGCAAGTGGCTGGTGAGGAAGGCGTGCGGCGCATCCTCAAACTGATGCTGCCCGCTTTGTTCGGGACTTCGGTGTCGCAGTTGAACCTGCTGTTAGATACCTTGCTGGCGTCTTTATTGGTGGCGGGCAGTGTGTCGTGGCTGTACTACGCTGATCGTCTGATGGAATTTCCATTGGGGGTCTATGGTATTGCCTTGGCTACGGTCATCCTGCCAGGGTTATCGCGCAAGCATGCGGATGCGAACGGTGCGCACTTTAGTGCGACGCTCGACTGGGCGTTGCGCATGGTGGTATTGATTGCGGTGCCGGCCAGTGTTGGGCTTGGTGTGTTGGCCGGGCCTTTGTTGTCGACCTTGTTTGAATATGGTGAGTTTGCGCACAGTGACGTGCTGATGGCGCAAGCGGCGTTGTGGGCGTATGCCAGCGGATTGCTTGCGTTCATCTTGGTCAAGGTGTTGGCGAATGGCTATTTCGCACGCCAAGACACCAAGACTCCAGTGCGCATCGGCATCATCGCGATGATCAGCAATATGTTGCTGAATGTTTTGTTTATCGCCTTGTTGTGGGTATTCGATTTTGGTGTGCTGCATGCGGGATTGGCGCTGGCAACTGCGGCCTCAGCGTTTGTAAATGCGTACTTGTTGGGGCGAGGGTTGCTCCGTAGTGGTGTATTGCAGTTACATCCCGGTTGGCGACGTTTGTTGCTTCAGGTGAGTCTTGCCAGTGCAGTGATGGGGGCGGTGTTAATTTGGTTGCAGCCGACGTTGGCGGTCTGGTCAAACGCAGCAATGGGCACACGCGTGTTGTGGTTGTTGGGCCTGGTTTTATTCGGTAAGGCGATTTATTTCGCCGTGCTGGGTGTGGCGGGGTTGAGGCCACAGCATCTGAAACATCCTTAGATAGGGCGGGACGCTCAGGAATTCATTTCTGGGGTCGCTGTGAGAAGCGGGCAGACCCGCTAGAATGCCGGCTTTATTTAAAAACAACGATTCACTGCATGGAACTCATTCGCGGCTTGCACAATTTGCGCCCGCGTCATCACGGCTGCGTGGCGACCATTGGCAATTTCGACGGGGTTCATCTCGGTCATCAGCACGTCTTGGGCGAGCTGGCGCAAAAGGCGGACACCCTCAAAGTGCCTGCGGTTGTGATTACGTTTGAGCCACAGCCGCAGGAGTGGTTTCGGCCGCAGGAGTGCCCGGGTCGCCTGACCCGTTTCCGCGAAAAGATCCAAGCGTTGCGTCGCCTCGCCGTGGATCGGGTCTTGGTATTGTCGTTCAACCAGAAGTTGGCTTCGATGGCGCCCGTCGATTTTGTCCAGCAGGTTTTGGTCGATGGCCTTGGGATCCAGCATCTTGTGGTTGGTGATGATTTTCGTTTTGGTGCCAAGCGTGCGGGCGACTTCGCTTATCTCAAGCAGGCAGGTGTCGAGTTTGGTTTTAGCGTAGAGAACATGCGCAGCTTTGAAATCGATGCGGCACGAGTGAGTAGTACGCGTATTCGTGAGGCATTGGGTGAGGGTGACTTGCAGGCGGCTGAGCGTTTGTTGGGGCGCCCTTATCGTATGAATGGCCGGGTGGCACATGGCGACAAAAAAGGACGCACGATTGGCTTCCCGACGGCCAACATTCATCTGCATCGCAAAGTCAGTCCGATCAGGGGAGTCTTTGCAGTCGAGGTTTATGGTATTCCGGGTGAGCCGGTAGCCGGTGTGGCAAACGTGGGCACGCGCCCGACGGTGGGCGGAACGCGCTTGCAGTTGGAAGTGCATTTGTTTGATTTCAATGCCGAGATCTATGGATGCCATGTCTCGGTGGATTTTCTGCAGCGCATTCGTGACGAACAGCGCTTTGAGTCGTTTGATTTGTTGCGTCAGCAGATTGATCGCGATGCGTTGCAGGCACGAGAGTTTTTTGCGGCGCGCGCTTAGTGGACTCGCCGGTTTCGGGATGCTGTGTTGCGGGCCCTCTGTGACCATGGATGGCCACAGTGGAGCGATACAGGGATGTACTTGAACGTGCCCCTAACGCAGATACCGAAGACGGCAAGATGATTTTAGAAGTGGATAAAACCGAATGAGTAAGGATGATAAGCAGGGTGGCAATGGCAAGAAAAAGCCAGAGAACCCTTACAAAGACACGTTAAATCTGCCGCAAACGGATTTTCCAATGCGCGGCAATCTGGCGCAGCGTGAGCCGGAAATGCTGAAGCGTTGGCAGGCGATGGATCTGTATTCAAAGATTCAAGAAGCCGGCAGAGGTCGTGACGCGTTCATCCTGCATGATGGCCCGCCTTACGCTAACGGCAACATCCATATTGGTCATGCCGTTAACAAAATCCTCAAGGACATGATCCTCAAATCACAGCGGCTGTTAGGTAAGCAGGCGCCCTATGTGCCGGGCTGGGACTGTCATGGGTTGCCGATCGAGCTCAATGTGGAAAAGCAAGTCGGCAAGCCTGGGCATAAGGTTGATGCAAAGACCTTCCGCGCCAAGGCGCGTGAGTATGCTGCCAAGCAGGTTGCAGGTCAGCGAACTGATTTTGAACGTCTTGGTGTGTTGGGTGATTGGGATCACCCGTATCTCACGATGGCGCCGCAGTTCGAAGCCGATATTTTGCGTGCGCTGGGCAAGATCATTGCCAATGGTCACTTGCTGCAGGGCGAGAAGCCGGTGCACTGGTGTGCGGATTGCGGTTCGGCTTTGGCCGAAGCCGAGGTGGAATACGAGGACAAGCGCTCGCCGGCGATTGATGTGCGGTTCGCGGTCGTTGACCTGGCCGATTTCAATGCGCGTTGTGGTGCGGCTTTAACGGGTTCAGTTTCCGTGGTGATTTGGACCACAACACCGTGGACCTTGCCGGCGAACCAAGCGGTCGCACTTCATCCTGAGTTTGATTATGTCGTTGTCCAGACGGTTAGCGAATATCTCGTGTTGGCTGAAGGCTTGTATGAAAGTGTCTTGGCGCGCGCAGAGATTGAAGGCGCGACTGTGGTTGCGCGTTGCAAGGGCGAATCCCTTGAGGGCCTGACTTTGCAACATCCGTTCTTGGACCGTCAGGTGCCCATCATTTTAGGTGACCACGTGACCTTGGAAGCGGGTACGGGTGCCGTGCATACCGCGCCGGGTCATGGTCAAGAAGACTTTGTGGTTGGCCAAAAGTACAACCTTGCTGTCGAAAACCCGGTGGGTGCGGACGGTCGTTTCTTGCCGAGCACGGAATTCTTTGCTGGTGAGAAGGTGTTCGATGCGAACCCGAAGGTGATTGAATTGTTGCAGGCGCGCGGGGCCTTGTTGTGTCATAAGCCGCTTACGCATAGCTATCCGCATTGCTGGCGACACAAGACGCCGATCATTTTTCGCGCTACACCGCAGTGGTTCATCAGTATGGACCAAGCCGGTCTACGCGCCAGTGCGCAACAAGCGATTCAAGATGTGCGCTGGATGCCAGACTGGGGGCGTGCACGTATCAATGGCATGGTTGAGAACCGTCCGGATTGGTGTATTTCACGACAGCGCACTTGGGGGGTCCCGATTGCATTGCTGGTGCACAAAGAGAGCGGCGCCCTGCATCCGCAGACCAATGATGTTATCGAAGCTGTTGCGCAGAAAATGGAGCAGGGTGCGGGAATTGATGCGTGGTTTGAGAGTGAGCCCAGTGATTGGGTGAGGAATGCTGCGGATTATGTAATGGTGCGCGATACGTTGGATGTCTGGTTTGACTCGGGCGTAACGCATCATGCTGTGCTTGATCGCCGCAGTGAGCTTTCGCGTCCTGCAGATCTATATTTGGAGGGCTCGGATCAGCATCGGGGTTGGTTCCAATCATCGTTGCTGACCTCCTGCGCAATGCATGGTGCAGCACCCTATAAAAGTGTCTTAACCCATGGCTTTACCGTTGATGCGCATGGTCACAAGATGTCTAAGTCCAAGGGTAATGTGGTGTCGCCGCAGGATGTGACGAAAACGTTGGGTGCTGACATCATTCGATTGTGGGTTTCTGCTACTGATTACCGTGGTGAGATGGCGGTCTCGGATGAGATCCTCAAGCGCATGGCGGATGCCTATCGCCGTATTCGCAATACCTTGCGCTATTTGTTGGCCAATCTGGATGGATTCGATCCGAATGTGGATGCGGTTGCCTTTGATGAGTTGGTGCATCTGGATGCTTGGCTGGTAGATCGTGCAGCGCAGTTGCAAGACGAGGTATTGCAGGCCTATCAGGACTACAACTTTCATCTGATCTACCAGAAGGTGCATAACTTCTGTTCGGTGGATTTGGGCAGCTTCTATCTTGATGTACTGAAAGACCGTATGTACACGCTGCGGCGCGAGAGTTTGCCGCGGCGTTCGGCGCAGACAGCGATGTACCACGTGGCCGAGGCGATGGTGCGTTGGTTGGCGCCGATCCTTTCGTTTACCAGTGACGAGGCATGGGAATTCTTGCCGAAGACGGCGCGTGAAGAGTCGATTTTTATGGCTACCGCTTGGCAGGGCTTGCGGCGCTTGCCTGCAGATGCAGCCATCACGGCAGCAGACTGGGAACACTTGTTGGAGGCGCGCGAAGCCATGGGTCCGGCACTAGAAGAACTGCGTCGCAATGAGGCGATTGGTTCTGGTCTGGATGCTGAGGTGGTGTTGTATGCTGATGGCACCCTGCGGACGAGCCTACAAAAAATGGGAGACGAGCTGCGCTTTGTCTTCATCACATCGGAAGCCACCGTGCTGCCGTTGAGTGACGCACCGGTCGAGGCGATGAGTGCAGAATCGGGTGCATTGCGCGTCTTGGTAGCACCAAGTGCGCATGAGAAGTGCGTGCGCTGTTGGCACCGCCGTAGAGATGTCGGATCAAGCACGGAGCACCCGCAGCTTTGCGGTCGATGTGTGGAGAACGTGGTCGGGGCGGGTGAGATCCGCTTGCACGCCTAATCATGAAACTGATCGCCGGTGATAACCCCGCACGTTGGTTGCGTCTCAGCGCATTGATCTTTGCGCTGGATCAGGCCAGCAAGCTTGCGGTTGAGTACTGGATGCAGCTTGGGGAAGTGATCGAAGTATTGCCCTTCTTTAATCTCCGACTTGCCTATAACGAGGGTGCCGCATTCAGCTTTCTTGCGGATGCGGGCGGCTGGCAGCGCTGGTTCTTTTTGATTTTCGCTATCGTGGTTGTGGTGTTGTTGATGCGGTGGTTGCGCAAGCTCAAACCCGATGAGGGCTGGACTGCATTAGGGCTGTCATTGGTGATTGCAGGTGCGCTCGGCAATCTTGTTGACCGTGCGCAATACGGTCATGTCATCGATTTCCTCGATTTCTACGCTGCAGGCTGGCATTGGCCGGCCTTTAACATTGCAGACAGTGCGATCTTTGTTGGCGTTCTTGCGTTGCTCTGGGCCAGTCTGGTTTTGAAAGAAGGTGCTGCGCGTGGCTAAGCCCGATGTATTGGTTGTGGGCGGCGGCATCATGGGCTTGATGTCGGCGATTCAGCTGCGCGAAGCGGGTGTCACGGTCACGCTACTGGAGCGCGGTGGTACAGGTCGCGAGTCGACTTGGGCTGGTGGCGGCATCCTCTCTCCGCTTTATCCATGGCGTTATGATAAGGCGGTTACTGCGCTCGCCAAGTGGAGCCAAGATGTGTACTACGACTGGGCGATGGCCTGGTTCGAGGAAACTGGGCTGGATCCGGAGTGGATGCAGTCGGGCTTGTTGATGTTAGATGAAGACGAACATCCGCAAGCGCAGGAATGGGCGCAGCGCTGGGGAATGAGTCTTGAGATTGTGCCGCGTGGCCGGGTGGAAGGCCTGGAGCCAAGCTTACGAGAGGGTGGCCCGCAGGCAATCTGGATGAGGGATGTTGCGCAGATTCGTAATCCAAAACTTGCACAAACCCTGCGCGCGCAAGCAGAAAAGTGCGGCGTCATGATTCGCGAAGACACAGAAGTCTCGGGCTTTATCACGGAAGGTGATCGCGTTTGTGGTGTGCGCACGAATCAAGGTGAATTTGCGGCTGGTCAGGTTGCAATTTGTGGCGGTGCGTGGACCTCAAAGATTCTTGATGAATATCAAGTAAATGTGAATGTCTCACCCGTGCGTGGACAGATGCTGATGTATCGCTTTCGTCCGGGACGCATCACCCGGATTGTGTTGTCGAAAGACCGTTATGCGATTCCACGGCGCGATGGCCGTATCTTGTTTGGCAGTACGCTGGAGCACGCTGGCTTCGAAAAGCAGACTACCGCGGTGGCGCGTGACGAAATGCATGCGCGTGCAGTGGACATGTTCCCCGAGCTTGCGCAGGCCGAGATTGAACGCCAGTGGGCGGGATTGCGTCCCGGTTCGCCGCAAGGTATCCCCTATATCGGCGCGCATCCTATGCTGCGCGGGCTTTTCGTGAATGCGGGCCAGTTCCGTAATGGCGTGGTCTTGGCGCCTGCATCCACACGATTATTGGCAGATCTCATGTTGGCACGGGCGCCTATTCTTGATCCGGCGCCTTATGCGCCGCAGCCTATCTCGGCATAAGTCGGAAAAACCCTGGGATTTGGAGGCAGATCCAAATCTGTGGCAGCTTGTACAAAGTTTCTCCGGCGGTCTTGCGTATAATTCGCTTCTTTCCGCCGGCATAGCTCAGTTGGTAGAGCAACTGATTCGTAATCAGTAGGTCGGAGGTTCGACTCCTCTTGCCGGCACCATGGATAGACGGTCACGCCCTATGCAGAACTTGATGAATCAGCGTGTTGATGACTACCGCTTGCGGTTACGTGGGCGGGAGTTTGTGCCGCTCATGCTGGGAGGTATGGGGGTCGATATTTCGACGCGTCGCTTGGCGTTGGTTATGGCGCAAGAGGGTGGCATTGGTCACATCTCTGACGCCATGGTGCCGACCGTGATCGATAAGGACTTTAAGACCCGTTATGTTGCCGATAAGCTGAAGAAGTACAAAGGCAATGTTGAGAAAAGTGATAAGTCGATTGTGCAGTTTGACCTCGCTGAGGTTGTCGAGGCACAGCGGCGCCATGTCGAAGAAGCCATGGCAGCAAAAAAAGGCGACGGTGCAATTTTTATCAATTGCATGGAAAAGCTGACCATGAACAACCCGCGCGAAACGTTGCGGGCACGGTTACATGCGGCGCTTGATGCTGGTATTGACGGTATTACGTTAAGCGCGGGGCTGCATCTCGGCTCATTTGAGCTCATGGCTGATCATCCGCGCTTCCACGACGCTTATCTCGGTATCATCGTTTCTTCGGTGCGTGCGCTGAAGCTGTTCCTCAAGCGTGCGTCTAAGTTTGAACGCATGCCGGACTACATAGTGGTAGAGGGGCCGTTGGCGGGCGGTCATTTGGGCTTCGGTCCGGATGATTGGCAGCAGTACGATCTCGCCACAATTACCGGTGAAGTTCTAACCTATCTCAAAGAAGCGGCGCTGGAGATTCCAGTGATCCCGGCTGGCGGTGTGTTTACTGGTACGGATGCTGTGGAGTTGATGGCTATGGGTGCGCAGGGTGTGCAGGTGTCCACTCGCTTCACGGTCTCTCATGAATGCGGCTTGCCGGAAGATGTGAAACAGGAATACTTCAAGGCGCAAAAAGAAGATGTGATTGTGAATACGATCTCGCCGACCGGCTATCCGATGCGTATGCTTAAGAACAGCCCAGCGATCGGATCAGGCTTGCGCCCGAATTGTGAATCCTATGGTTATTTGCTGGATGCCCATGGGCATTGCTCCTACATTGATGCCTATAACACGGAGTTAGAGAAGCATCCTGATGAGCGCAAGATTTCGGTTCTGAATAAGACTTGTCTGTGTACACATATGCGCAAGTTCAATGTCTGGACTTGCGGTGAAACGGTGTACCGTTTGAAAGACACAACACGTAAGCTTGCTGATGGGACCTTTCAGTTGCTGTCTGCCTTGGACGTGTTCCGTGATTATCAATTCAGTACCGCGCATGCAGTGGCGCAACCGGCTGCTGTAGGAGCCTGATGTTTCGTGGTGGACGTGCATTCAAGCCACTCTGCAATCCGGCTACCGCCGGATTTTGCATTTCTGGAGAACGAGTCGGGTCTTTCTATCTATAAACCGACCAGTAAGGAAAAGCCATTACGCTTGGATTTTGCTTCGGAGCGTTTGAGTTGGCGGCGCAAGAGTGGAGTGGGGCGTGAAGATCTGCTGCGTGCGGTGGGGGTGAAGTCAGGAGCGCCGCCGAGCGTATTGGATCTTACGGCCGGATTGGGGCGCGATGCATTTTTGTTGGCAGATCGTGGCTGTCGGGTTGTTCTGGTGGAGCGCAGCCCAGCGATGGCAGCTTTGTTGCGTGATGCGTTATTGCGCGGTGCACGGCATCCGGACACCCAGGCGGCATGTCAACACATGACACTGATGCAGAACGATGCTTTGCAAGCGGTGCAGACTTGGTCGGGCGATGCGCCTGATGTGATTTACATGGATCCCATGTATCCCGAGCATGGCACGACTGCCCTTGCGCATAAGGAAATGCGTTGGTTACGTGAATTGGTTGGTGAGGATGCAGATGCGGATCAGCTGCTGTCCCCTGCGCTTTTATTGGCGCGGCAGCGTGTTGTGGTTAAGCGTCCATTGAAGGCGGCTGATCTTGCGGGTTTGTCTCCCCATCACAGTCATCGTGGACGCGCGGTGCGTTTTGATGTGTATTTGCGCTAGGTCGATTGTTAACGTCTGAGTAGAGTGCGCATCCAGCGCCCGACGTTCACCAAGCTATTGAGAGAGGCTGCGACATAAGTCAGGGCGGCTGCGCGCAGGATGCTGCGTGCCTTCTCTTCTTCGTCTTCGCGTAGGTGGCCACTGGCTTTTAGCAGTGGCATGGCGCGATTAAAGCTGGCATCAAATTCAACTGGGAGTGTGACGGCGTGGACTAAGGCGGGCGCGCCCATGGTCAGAAGTCCAGCTAAGACTAAGAAAAATGCAGGCAAGGGACGTCGACCCACAACACCGACCAAAGGTGCCGCCATCAGAATCAGTGAGCCAACTTTCTCGAGCTTGCTAAAGCGTTGCACCAAGCGCGTACGCAGCTCGAGAGGACGGTAGTTGGTGGCATGTTGGAAAGCATGTCCGCATTCATGCGCGGCAATTGTGATCGCAGTCAGGGATTGACCGTTGTACACCGCAGGGCTCAAGCGCACGGCGCGTGCTTGTGGGTCGTAGTGATCACCATCTTTGCCAGTTTCTTCGACCGCAATATCGCTAAGTCCATGTTTGCCCAGCAGGTGACGAGCGAACTGTGCGCCGTTGAACTCGAAACGTTGAGCCGGTTGGTGGTGGCGTGCCAGTACACGTTTTGCCCACATCTGTGGCCCGAAAGCCAGAAGTAGAAGAACGCCGCCAAGGAGAAGTGCGAGTAAGCCCATTGTGAGGTGAGGAAGAGTCGTGAGTTAGCAGAAATTTAGAGCATTCGGATTGTTAGATGGATTGTGGCGTCCAGACATTTTTTGATTGTAATCAAGATCTGTCGCTGGATAGAGATCTAGAGTGAGCGAGGAAATGTGCGCATGTGCGCGCATCAATGTCGGTAGAGGAGCCAATATGCAACCTGACAATCTTTGGATGGATCTGCTTTTCGGGAACTGGATTGGGCTGCTGAGTCTAGGGGTCATTGCATTTGTGATTGTGATGGCGGTGTGGATCTTTGCCTGGTTCATTCCCCATCAGATGGACAAGCACTAAGTCCTCATCTCACGGATTCGTTCCCCTTCTAAATCGTGCGCATCGCTGTTGGTGATGCGCACTTTGATGCGTTCGCCGACTTCAACTCCATCTAGTTCGGGTAGATGGATGACTCCGTCGATTTCGGGAGCCTCATGAATTGAGCGTGCGATCGCGCCCTCTGCGGAGACTTCGTCAATCACCACCTGTTCGATGTGTCCGATGCGACGGGCTAGCCGCTCTGCGCTGATTTGTTGTTGTAAATCCATGAACGCAGCCAGCCGTTCTTCCTTGAGTGCTTCCGATACCGGGTTGGCCAATGCATTGGCTGGTGCGCCTTCGATGGGCGAATAGGCAAATGCGCCTGCGCGGTCGATTTCAGCAGCTTCAAGGAAATCGAGGAGTTGCTCGAAGTCTTCATCGCGCTCACCAGGAAAACCCACAATGAAGGTGCTGCGTAGGGTCAGGTCAGGCACCCGAGCGCGCCATTTGGCGATACGTTCCAGCACGTTTTCTTGATCTGCAGGTCGTCGCATGGCCCTTAATACGGTCGGGCTTCCATGCTGCAGTGGAAGATCGAGATAGGGTGCGATCAAGCCATCCGCCATCAACTCAACCAGCTGATCGACCATCGGGTAAGGGTAGAGGTAGTGCAGTCGTACCCAGGCTCCGTAACGCTGAGCACGCTCACCTAATTCACGCGCAAGGGTAGTGATGCGGGTTTGCATGGCATTCGCACCCATGAGCTCTGTGCGATAGCGCAGGTCGGCACCATAGGCGACCGTGTCTTGTGAAACGATCAGTAGTTCTTGTGTGCCGGCTTCGAGTAAACGTTCGCCTTCGCTGATGACATCAGACAGAGGACGACTGACCAGTTTGCCGCGTAGCTGAGGAATGACACAGAAGCTGCAGGATTGATTGCAGCCTTCGGCGATTTTGATCCAGGCGTAGTGTTTGGGGGTGAGGCGGATGCCTTCGGCTGGGACGGGAATTAACGCGCCCTGCGCGTATGAAGGGGGTGGTAGCTCTGCATGGACCGCCTGCAATACAGCTTCTTCTTGTGCTGGGCCAGTGACGGCAAGGACTTGTGGATGTGCTTCGCGAATAACCTCTTCGCGTGCACCTAAACATCCGGTCACGATCACGCGGCCATTTTCATTCAACGCTTCGCCGATTGCGTCCAATGATTCTTCTACTGCGGCATCAATAAAGCCGCAGGTGTTCACAATCACCACATCGGCGCTGGCGTAATCGGGAGCAAAGACGTAGCCCTCGGCGCGTAGGCGGGTGAGCATACGCTCAGTATCCGCAGTGGCCTTAGGGCAACCGAGACTGACGAAACCAATTTTGGGTGGGGCGGACTGGGCAGGATTAGACATCGCAAAATAATGCCTCAAATGGGGGCGATCCCCAAGTGAGGCATTATTTTTCCGGTGGATGGGTTATGGCGTTACAGGGAGCGGTTTTGCGGTGAGGCGCTCCCGATTTGCTTCAATTGTGGCGGGTCCAACGCCTTTGACTCGAGCGAGATCTTCAATAGTGCGATAGGCGCCATATTTCTCGCGATCCTCAAGGATGAGTCGGGCAGTGAACTCGCCAACTCCATGCAACGTGATGAGTTGCTCCATGGTGGCTGTGTTGAGGTCAATGACCCCGTTGAATGGTTTTTCTGCAATGGCATGGGCTGAAAGCGCCAGTGCGCTTGCAAGTGCAGCACTTTGCAGCCAGCGACGTAGAGGTATGAATGTTTGTGTCATGATCCATCTCCAAGTTGTGGTGAATGGATGGTTCACGCTAGGCCATGTGGATGCCGACGTCTAGGTCTGTTTCAAAGTGATTTTTTATAAAAGTGTTTGAGCGTATTCCTATGCACGGAATTGATTGAGTTAATCCACGCGGACATGAAACAATTTGAAACAAAATATCATTCAGTTTTCAGCTGGGGCCATTTCCGAAAGTGAACACAAACCCCGTCGTCGAACCGACGTTGGACACAAAAAGTGAGCAAGCTACTGACGTAAATCTTCTAAGCGTCTACGTTTTGGGGTTAATCAGGGATATTCTGCCTTCGGCACTCTTTGGCAGTGAATGCTGATTTTTGATCGAGAGAGCTTATGAGGGCACGCGCGATTTTGACGCTCAAGCGGAATCCATAGAAAGATTTCATGAGAAATCCGGTGTGGGATTGAAATTATCCACAGGCAGCCGCATATCCCATTCCATTGAATTTCCGCTTTACTGCGTAAGGAGTTGTTCGCATGCGCATGGATAAATTAACCACGAAGTTTCAGATGGCGCTGGCCGATGCCCAGTCGTTGGCGGTTGGCCGGGATCATCAGATGATCGAGCCGGTTCACGTGATGACGGCCCTGCTTGACCAAGAAGGTGGTTCAGTCCGTCATTTGCTCGATTTAGCGGGCGTGAATGTCAATCAGCTTCGCACCAAGCTTGGTGAGGCGCTAGACGCCATCGCCCAGGTCTCCGGAACGGGTGGCGAGGTCCATCTCTCGAATGACACCGGCAAGCTGCTCAATCTGGCTGACAAGCTGTCGCAGCAGCGCAAGGATCAATACATCTCCTCGGAGCTGTTCTTGCTTGCTGCCATGGAAGATAAAGCCTCGGTTGGGAATGCATTGCGTGCTGCCGGCGCGGCCAAGGGCGCGATCGAGCAGGCCATCGAACAGCTACGCGGTGGTCAAGCCGTCAACGACCCCAATGCGGAAGAATCACGTCAAGCATTGGAGAAGTACACCATCGACCTTACTGAGCGTGCTGAACAGGGCAAGCTTGACCCCGTGATTGGGCGTGATGAAGAGATCCGTCGCGCGGTGCAGGTGTTGCAACGTCGCACCAAAAACAATCCCGTACTCATCGGTGAGCCCGGCGTCGGCAAGACCGCCATTGTCGAAGGTCTTGCATTGCGCATCATCAATGGCGAAGTACCAGAGGGTATCAAGAACAAGCGTGTTCTTTCGCTCGACTTAGGCGCGCTGCTCGCCGGCGCGAAGTTCCGTGGTGAGTTTGAGGAGCGTCTTAAGGCGGTTCTGAATGACCTCGCCAAGCAAGAAGGCCGCGTTATTCTCTTCATTGACGAAATCCATACCATGGTGGGAGCGGGCAAGGCCGAAGGTGCGATGGATGCCGGAAATATGCTTAAGCCTGCCTTGGCGCGTGGTGAGCTGCATTGCATCGGCGCGACGACTCTAGATGAATATCGTCAGTACATCGAAAAGGATGCCGCGCTTGAGCGCCGCTTCCAAAAAGTCTTGGTAGATGAGCCCAGTGTTGAAGACACCATTGCCATCTTGCGTGGCCTGAAGGAACGCTACGAAGTTCACCATGGCGTCGAGATCACGGACCCGGCGATTGTGTCTGCAGCACTGCTGTCCCAGCGCTATATCACCGACCGCCAGCTACCCGACAAGGCCATCGATTTGATCGATGAAGCTGCATCACGTATCCGCATGGAAATCGATTCTAAGCCGGAGGAGATGGATCGTCTTGATCGTCGCTTGATTCAGCTCAAGATCGAGCGCACGGCGTTGTCAAAGGAAACGGACGACGGTTCTAAAAAGCGACTTAAGGACCTCGAAACCGAGATCGGTACGCTGGAGAAAGATTATGCCGATCTGGAAGAAATCTGGACTGCAGAAAAGGCGGCGGTGCAGGGTGCGGCGCACATCAAAGAAGAGTTGGATCGTGCGCGCTTAGAACTGGAAACGGCGCGTCGTGCCAATGACCTCGAGCGCATGTCTGAGCTGCAATATGGACGCATCCCTGAATTGGAGCAGAAGATTCGGGCTGCTGAGAGCGTGGAGCATACCGAGACCAGCAAGCCGCAGCTGTTGCGTAACAAGGTAACCGACGAAGAAATCGCCGAGGTGGTTTCCAAATGGACCGGCATTCCAGTGTCGAAGATGCTCGAAGGCGAGCGCGACAAGCTGCTGCGCATGGAAGAGGAATTGCGTAAGCGGGTCGTCGGTCAGGAGGAAGCGGTTGAAGCGGTATCCAATGCGATCCGTCGTTCACGCGCTGGGCTATCCGACCCGAATCGTCCGAATGGTTCCTTCTTATTCTTGGGGCCAACGGGTGTCGGTAAGACCGAGTTGACTAAGGCACTTGCACAATTCCTATTCGACACGGAAGAGGCAATGGTGCGCATCGACATGTCCGAGTTCATGGAGAAGCATTCGGTCGCACGTCTGATTGGTGCGCCGCCAGGCTATGTGGGTTATGAAGAGGGGGGTTATCTTACCGAAGCGGTGCGTCGACGCCCGTATTCCGTGGTGTTGATGGACGAAGTCGAGAAAGCACATCCGGATGTCTTTAACGTGCTCCTGCAGGTGCTCGACGATGGTCGCCTCACCGATGGTCAAGGCCGCACCGTAGACTTCCGCAACACGGTGATTGTGATGACCTCGAACCTGGGTTCGCAACGCATCCAAGAACTTGCCGGCGAATCCAACTACGATGCGATGAAGAATGCCGTCATGGAAATTGTTGGCCAACACTTCCGTCCAGAGTTCATCAACCGTGTTGATGAGGCGGTGGTGTTTCACCCACTTGGAGAAAACCAGATTCGTGCAATTGCGCGTATTCAAGTTGAATACTTGCGTAAGCGTTTGCTCGATCGTGACCTGCAGCTTGAATTCCGTGATACCGCACTCGACCTGATTGGCGAGGCTGGCTACGACCCCGTCTATGGTGCGCGGCCGCTTAAGCGCGCCATTCAGCAACAGGTTGAAAATCCGCTGGCGCAGAAGATCCTCAAAGGTGAATTCCGCCCGGGCGATACGATTCTGATTGACCGAGAAGGTGATCGCTTGGTGTTTGCGAAGGCCTAAGTCGTTGAGGTGAATCCGCTAGCGCTGTTGGATTTTCCAAAGATCGGCATAAAGACCGCGTTCTGCGAGCAGGGCATCATGTGTGCCCTGTTCGCGGATACGACCATCTTGTATGACCAGAATGCGATTGGCATCGATGATGGTCGAGAGGCGATGTGCAATCACGAGCGTTGTACGTTTGTGCGCCACGTCTTGCATCGATTTCAGAATGATGCGCTCAGAGTTCGAGTCCAGTGACGAGGTGGCTTCATCGAAAACGAGAATTGGCGGGTCTTTGAGGAAGACGCGCGCGATTGCTACGCGCTGTTTCTCGCCGCCAGAAAGCTTAAGGCCGCGTTCGCCCACAATCGTCTCGTAGCCTTGCGGTAAGCTCATGATGAAATCATGGATGTGTGCAAGGCGCGCGGCTTGCTCAACCTCGCTCGGTGTGGCGTTGGGTCGCGCATAAGCGATGTTGCGGTATAGGGTGTCGTTGAATAAAACCGTATCTTGGGGAACGATGCCAATTGCTGCTCGCAGGCTTTCTTGAGTCACTGCGCGAATATCTTGACCATCAATCGTGATGCGGCCTGCGTCAATATCGAAGAAGCGGAATAACAATCGCGCCAGAGTGGATTTTCCAGCGCCGCTGGGCCCAACTACTGCAACCTTTTCTCCTGCGCCTATCTCGAAACTCAGTCCATGTAGGATTGGCCGTTCAGGTTCATAGGCAAAGTCCACATCCTCAAACCGCACCACCGCATTGCGAATTTCGAGGGGTTGTGCGTTGGGTTCATCGGTAATTTCAGGTTGTTCGTCAAATAGGCGAAACATGCTGCGGATGTCTGCGAGGTTATGACGCACTTGCGAATAGACAATGCCGAGAAACCCGAGGGGGATGAAGAGCTGAAGTAAGAAGGTATTGACCAAGACCAAATCGCCCAAGGTCATGCTGCCATCAACAACACCCTGTGCGGCCAGGGCCATGATCGTTGTTACGCCAATCGCGATGATGAAGGCTTGACCAAAGTTGAGCGCCGACATGGACGTTTGGCTGCGAACAGCGGCATTTTCCCACTCGCTCAACTGTCCGTCATAACGCTGTAATTCCTCGCGTTCGTTGCCGAAATACTTCACCGTTTCATAGTTGAGCAGCCCATCTACCGCATAGGTACTGGCTTCGGAATCTGCGGTATTCATTTGAATCCGAAACTTCATCCGCCAATTCGTCACCAGTGTGGTGAAAAAGATGTAAATCCCTACGGTGCCGAACGTGATGATGGCAAACCAAGGGTTGTAGGCGGCAAGCAGGATGACCGCAATCAGAGTCACCTCCACTAGCGTCGGCACGATGTTGAACAACATGAGGTTGAACAGTGAGCTGACGGCGCGCGTGCCGCGGTCCATGTCGCGGGTAATGCCGCCGGTTTTACGGTCGAGGTGGAAGCGCAGAGAGAGCTGATGAAGGTGTTCAACCAGGCGTACGGAGAGGTCACGCATCATCCCGTGACGCGCACGCGCAAAGATGGCATCGCGCAGTTCGTTGAACAGGGCAGAACCGGCACGCATCAAGCCATAGGCGATGACCAGGCTGAGTGGCAGGATGAGAGCGACGTTGTCGGGTTGATCCAGCGCATCCACAATATCTTTCAGCAGCAGCGGCACCGCGACATTGGCGAGCTTAGAAAGCACCAGTGCGCCAATTGCCAGTCCCGCGCGCCAGCGCCAGCGCCATAAAAATGGGCCCAATTGGCGCAGTGAGCGCCAGTCATCGACCGAGTTGGCTGGAATTTGAGTAGGGCGGGTGGTGACGCGCATGCTGTGTTTGAATTACCGATTAGTTTGAAGTTGGGGCACTATACCGCGCATGAGTAGGGATCCAAGAAATCGCACGGAGTTCACGGGAATTGCACGGAGGATGCACCACCGTCTCGCCCGTTTACTCAGTGCGCTCGTCCTGCTGTTTTTGCCTACGGTCTTGCTGGCTGCCGATTTACTCTTGGCAAAGTCGTGGAACGATCACCTCGATCCGGCTGAGTATTGGGTCAGTGAGAAATTGGATGGTGTGCGGGCCTATTGGGATGGCGAGCATTTATGGTCGCGGGGAGGGTTCAAGATCGCCGCTCCGGACTGGTTCACGCGGGGGTTTCCCAAACGTCCTCTCGACGGAGAGCTGTGGGCGGGCCGTGGCCAGTTCGAGACTGCGTCCGCGGCCGTGCGTCGACAGGTTCCCGATGAGGTGGAATGGCGACAGCTCGGCTACTGGGTGTTTGAGCTGCCGGGAGGAGAGGGTGATTTCACCGCGCGTAGTGAGGAAATTCAGCGGTTGATGGCGAGGGCAGAGGTGCCTTGGTTGAAGCCGGTGGCCCAATTCCGAGTCCCGACTCGGGCCGAATTGTGGGTCAAGTTGTTGGAGGTCTCCGCGGCGGGTGGCGAGGGCTTGATGTTGCATCGTGCCGACGCTATGTATGCAACTGGCCGCAGTGGTGATTTGCTCAAACTGAAGCGTTATGACGACGCGGAGGCGCGCGTGGTGGGGCATACCCCGGGTCGCGGGCGTTTGGCCGGGATGTTGGGTTCGCTCGAGGTGGTGACGCCTGAAGGGAAGCGGTTTCGCATTGGTTCGGGGCTGACGGATGCGCAGCGCTCCGATCCACCCCCTATTGGGAGCTGGATTACCTATCGCTATAATGGCCTGACTTCCCAAGGCATCCCACGGTTCCCGCGCTTTTTGCGGCTCCGGCCCGCGGATGGTCCCTATCATCCACGCTAGACAGTTTTTGAAATCGACGTTGGAGATGTGCCGCGGCGCCTCCAGCGTGTTTGAGGATTAAGTCATGCCAATTTACGAATATGAATGCACTTCCTGCGGGAAGGTGTTTGATCACATGCAAAAGATTAGCGATCCGGCGCCGGCGTGCCCGGATTGTGGTGCGGTGGTGCAGAAGCGTGTCACCGCAGGCGGATTCCGTCTCAAGGGCGGTGGTTGGTATGAGACTGACTTCAAGTCGGGTGGCAAAAAGAACGTCGCTGAAAGTGCCTCAGCTGCGCCGGCGTGCGGTACGGGAGCCTGTCCGGCCTGTAAATAACGCCCAAGACGCGGCGCCTGCATCGCGGTGCACCCAAAGGGAGGCTAAAATGCCTCCCTTTTCGTTTGTGGGATCTTGTTTCGCTGGTAGGGCTGGCGGATTTCGTTTCAGGGGTCGCTGCTGCCATCCGTGGCTCACTTGATGATCGACCTCGCTGGTGGTCGACGCGCCTGAAGTTGAAATTGGTTAACCCTGCTGCAATTGATACGTTCGGAGATTTTTGAAAATGCGCACGCAGTATTGCGGTGAAGTCAACGCCGCACACATTGATCAGACTGTCGAGCTCGCCGGCTGGATGCACCGCCGTCGTGATCATGGCGGGGTGATCTTCATTGATCTGCGTGACCGCACTGGTCGCATTCAGGTTGTTGCTGATCCGGATTTCAAGGGGCCGTTCGGGCAGGCGGAGAAAGTGCGCGCCGAATATGTGCTGCAGATCAAGGGAAAAGTCCGTCGTCGTCCGGAAGGTACCGAGAATAAGAATCTCTCGACCGGTGAGGTTGAGGTGTTGGCATCCGAGATCACGATTCTGAATGCATCGGAAACGCCACCATTTACCTTGGATGAAGACCATATCAACGAGGATGTGCGCCTGCGTTATCGCTACATTGATTTGCGCCGTCCAGAGATGCTGCAGCGTATGCAGCTGCGTTCTCAGGTGACGCGTAGCCTCCGCCGCTATTTGGATGATGCTGGCTTCATGGACATGGAAACACCGATGCTGACGCGCGCAACGCCGGAGGGTGCGCGAGATTACTTGGTGCCGAGCCGTACTCATGAAGGCAAGTTTTTTGCCTTGCCGCAGTCGCCGCAGTTGTTTAAGCAATTGCTCATGGTTTCGGGTATGGATCGCTATTACCAGGTCGTGCGTTGCTTCCGCGACGAAGACCTGCGCGCCGATCGTCAGCCAGAGTTCACCCAGCTCGACATCGAGACATCCTTCCTGAGTGAAGAACAGATCATGGTACTGATGGAAGGCATGATCCGAGGGCTGTTCAAAGAAACGCTGGCGATTGATCTTCCGAATCCATTTCCGCGGATGACCTATCAAGAAGCCATGCATCGCTATGGTTCCGACCGCCCTGATTTGCGGAATCCGCTGGAATTGGTGGATGTTGGCGATCTGGTTGCAGAGACTGACTTCAAAGTGTTCTCGGGGCCGGCGATTGACCCGCACGGTCGGGTTGCTGCGTTGCGTGTACCGGGTGGCGAATCGCTGTCGCGTAAAGACATTGATGGCTACACCCAATATGTTGGCATCTATGGTGCGAGAGGCTTGGCCTACATTAAGGTCACTGATCCGGCTCAGGGCCGTGATGGGTTGCAGTCACCGATTGTGAAGTTCCTTTCGGATGAAGCGGTGAGTGGCATCTTGCAGCGCACGGGCGCAGTTGCGGGCGATCTGATTTTCTTTGGTGCGGATAAGGCGAAGATCGTGAACGAGGCCTTGGGTGCATTGCGCTTGAAGGTCGGCGTAGATCTCAATTTGCTGCAAGGCGAATGGCAGCCGCTATGGGTGGTTGATTTCCCAATGTTTGAATGGGACGAGAAGAACGATCGTTGGCATGCCGTGCACCATCCGTTTACCTCGCCGCGTGAGGAAGATATTGACCGCTTGGAGAGCCATCCGGGCGAGTGTCTGTCGCGTGCCTATGACATGGTGCTGAACGGTACTGAAGTCGGTGGCGGCTCGATGCGTATTTATCGCCCACAGGTGCAGCAGAAGATTCTCAAGATTTTGGGTTTCACTGAAGAGCAGGCCTATGCGCAGTTTGGCTTTTTGTTGGATGCCTTGAACTACGGTTGTCCTCCGCATGGCGGTATGGCGTTTGGTTTGGATCGTCTGGTGATGTTAATGACCGGCGCACAGACCATTCGCGATGTGATGGCGTTCCCGAAGACGCAGTCTGCAAACTGCTTGTTGACCAATGCGCCGGGTGACGTTGACGATGCGCAGCTGCGCGAATTGCATATCAAGCGGCGAACTCCAGTGGCTGCGGTAAAAGTGGCGGAGTAGTGCGATATAAACGGCCCGAATCTGTTTTGGTGGTCGTGTCGAATGAGCAAGACGAGGTGTTGCAGTTACGGCGTGCGGATGTGCCAGACTTCTGGCAGTCGGTAACCGGGGCGCTGGAGTGGGGTGAAGAGGCCGCCCATGCAGCGCGGCGTGAGCTGTTGGAAGAGACCGGACTGACCGTGAAAGAGATGATCGCCACTGAGATTGAGCAGCGCTTTGAGATTGTGATGCCGTGGAAGTCGCGTTATGCGCCTGAGGTCACCCACAACATCGAGTGCGTGTTTTGGGCGCAAGTTCACGGGCGTCCTGTGCTGAGATTGAACCCACGCGAGCATGTGGAGTCTCGTTGGTTAAGCGCCGCAATGGCGGCAGCACAGGCAAGCTCATGGACTGATCGTGCGGCAATTGAGCAACTATTGATTCAACCAGGAGACGGAGATGAATGCTCCAGTTTCACGCATTGAGGAATTGAGCTTTCTGCCTGAGGCCGAGGTGCAGGATCGCATTGTGGTGGCGAAGCAGATGCTGGGTGATCGCTTAGTGATCTTGGGGCACCACTATCAGCGCGAAGAAGTGATTCGGCACGCCGATTTCACCGGTGATTCGCTCAAGCTTTCGCGACAAGCCGCTGCCTCGAATGCGGAATACATTGTGTTTTGCGGTGTACATTTTATGGCGGAGGTTGCGGATGTTTTGTCGCGGCCAGATCAGGTTTCGATTCTTCCCGACCTTTCTGCGGGCTGTTCCATGGCGGATATGGCGAATCTCGCCAAGGTGGAGCGAGCGTGGAGAGAGCTAGGCGAAGTGTTTGACGACCCGGATGCGGTCTTCACGCCCGTGACCTACATCAATTCCGCCGCGGATCTCAAGGCGTTTTGTGGTCGACATGGCGGTATTGTTTGCACCTCTACCAATGCGCGTCATGTGCTGGAGTGGTCTTTCCAACAAACCGAAAAGGTGTTGTTCTTTCCGGATCAGCATTTGGGCCGTAACACCGGCTTCAAAATGGACATTCCGTTGGAGCATATGGTGGTTTGGGATCCGTCTCAGCCAATGGGTGGTTTGGCCGAACAACAGATTCGTGATGCCAAGATCATTCTTTGGCATGGCTTTTGTTCCGTACATCAGATGTTTCAGCCGGAACACATTGATGCATTTCGCGCGAAATATCCGGACGGCAAAGTGATCTCGCATCCGGAGTCTTCGTTTGAGGTGTGTCAAAAATCCGATGCGGTGGGCTCCACCGAATTCATTATTAAAACGATTGCGGATTCGCCAGAAGGCACGCGCTGGCTGGTGGGTACTGAATTGAATTTGGTGAATCGTCTGCATGAGCGACATAAGCACGAGGGCAAGCATGTCCATTTTATGTCGCCAACGGTATGCATGTGTTCGACAATGTTCCGGATTGATCCGCCGCATTTGCTTTGGACGTTGGAGAGTCTGCTCGCTGGCAAGCCAGTGAACACCATCAAGGTGGCGCCGGAAGAGGCGGCGGAGGCGAAGTTGGCGCTGGAGCGGATGCTGGAGGTTTCCCCTTAGTGCGCTGGTTTTCTGCCGGCTTCGGAATATTCGGGGGCGGCAGGATTTCAAAAATATAAAAGCGAGATGAGTTATGGCAGGCCACAGTAAATGGCACAACATTCAACACCGCAAGAATGCGCAGGATGCGAAGCGGGGCAAGATCTTCACCAAGCTGATTCGTGAAATCACTACGGCTGCAAAGATGGGCGGTCCGGATGCGGATTCCAACCCGCGCTTGCGTACCGCTGTGGATAAGGCGCTGCAGGCCAATATGACGCGCGACACGATTGACCGTGCGGTCAAGCGCGGCAGTGGCGCGGCAGAGACGGAGAGCTATGAAGAAGTGCGCTACGAAGGCTACGGTATCGGCGGTGTCGCAGTGATGGTCGATTGTTTGACCGACAACCGCAATCGCACGGTTTCTGAGGTGCGGCATGCCTTTAGTAAACACGGCGGCAACTTGGGTACCGACGGCTCGGTAGCCTATCTTTTTACTGCGACGGGGGTTTTGGTCTATCCGGCGGGCAGTGATGAAGATGCCATCATGGAAGCCGCGCTTGAGGCTGGTGCGCAAGACGTTGAAGCACAGGGCGATGGCAGCATTGAGGTGCTGACCAGCTTTGAGGATTACCTCAGTGTGAAAGATGCGATGACTGCGGGGGGTTTTGCGCCGGAATCCGCGGAAGTCATACAGCGCGCGGCCACCATGGCGGAAATCGCCGATGTTGATCAGGCGACTTCACTGATGAAGATGATTGATCGCCTTGAGGATCTCGACGATGTGCAGTCGGTGCATACCAATGCCGATATTTCGGACGAAATCGCTGAGCAACTCGGCTAGGCTGACAGCAAAATTTATCCCGGTTTGGATGCGGGGGATGTGGCATGATTCCTGCCCATGTCACGCATCCTCGGTATTGACCCCGGCTCGCGCATCACTGGCTTTGGTGTGATTGATGTGGTCGCCGGAAAAAATCTACATGTCGAATCTGGCACCGTCCGTCCCAAGCTTGAATCTTTGCCTGAGCGACTCGGCGAGTTGTTTCGAGGCGTGCGTGAGGTGATCGCGCAATCGGCTCCAGATCAAGTGGCGATCGAAAACGTGTTTATGCATCGTAATGCCGATTCTGCGCTAAAACTAGGTCAAGCGCGTGGTGCCATTATTGCCGCGGCTATTGAATCGGGCGTTCCAGTTTTTGAGTACACCCCTGCCGAGATTAAGCAGGCGGTGGTCGGAAAAGGCGGAGCCGCGAAGGAGCAGGTCCAGCACATGGTGCGTCTGCTGTTAAACCTGGGTGAATTGCAGGCTGACCAAGCGGATGCATTGGCGTGTGCGTTGTGTCATGCGCATCGTGCACAGGGGCTTGCGGCGATGACCGGCGTGAATCAATGGCGGCGAGGGAGAGCGCGCTGATGATTGGTCGTTTGCATGGTGTGCTGCTCGAGAAACGTCCTCCGGATCTGTTGCTTGATGTTCATGGTGTCGGTTACGAGGTGGCGGCGCCGATGTCGACTTTCTACAACTTGCCCGAAGTTGGCGCGTCGGTGACGTTGCTGACGCACATGGTGGTACGTGAAGACGCACAGCTCTTGTATGGCTTTGCTTCAGATAGCGAACGTCGTTTATTCCGTTCTTTGATTCGTATTAGTGGCGTGGGTGCCAAGCTGGCACTGGCGATTCTTTCGGGCATGCGTCCGGATGAGTTTGCGACTTGTGTGCAATGTGAAGATGCCACTTCATTAACGCGTTTGCCTGGCATTGGACGTAAGACGGCGGAGCGTTTGTTGGTAGAAATGCGCGATCGCCTAGAGGACTGGTCTTTAGCCGGTGCGGTGGCCGTGAGTGCTGCGCCGCAAGCCGCCGTTGTACAGGATCCTGCTACCGAGGCGATGCATGCCTTGGTTGCTTTGGGCTACAAGCCAGCTGAGGCGAGCAAGATGGTGCGCGCAGTTGAGGTCGAAGCCGAAGCGACCGCTGAGCACCTGATTCGGGAAGCGCTGCGGGCGAGCGTTCGGCCATGAGTGATTCCGATTCGGTTGTGCAGCGCATCATTGCTCCTTCTGCTGAACGTGGAGAGGAGGCGCTGGATCGGGCCATTCGCCCCAAGTCGCTTGCGGACTATCAGGGTCAGGATGCTGTGCGTGCACAAATGGAGATCTTCATCTCGGCGGCGCGTAATCGTGGCGAGGCATTGGATCATGTGTTGATTTTTGGTCCGCCGGGCCTCGGCAAGACCACGCTGTCGCATGTGATTGCGCATGAGCTTGGGGTGAATCTGCGCCAGACCTCAGGGCCCGTGTTGGAGCGTCCGGGCGATTTGGCAGCGCTGCTTACCAATCTCGAAGCGCGTGATGTGCTGTTTATTGATGAGATTCATCGCCTGAGTCCAGTGGTGGAAGAGGTGCTGTATCCGGCATTGGAAGATGGCCAGCTCGATATCTTGATTGGTGAGGGCCCCGCAGCACGTTCGATCAAGCTGGATTTGCCGCCGTTTACGCTGGTGGGTGCAACTACACGTGCAGGACTGCTGACCTCGCCCTTGCGCGATCGGTTTGGCATCGTGCAGCGTTTAGAGTTTTACAACGTTGCTGATCTAACCGGCATTGTTGCGCGTTCAGCACGTTTGCTGAAGGTGGAGACGGACATGGAAGCTGCGCAAGAAATTGCACGGCGCTCTCGCGGTACACCGCGTATCGCCAATCGTTTGTTGCGCCGTGCGCGAGACGTTGCTGAAGTGAAAGGTGATGGCGTGATTACCGCTGATCTTGCTCGCCAGGCCTTGGAATTGCTCAATGTGGATGCCAAAGGGTTGGATGCGCTCGATCGTCGATTGCTGGATGCGTTGTTGCATAAGTTTGATGGCGGCCCAGTGGGGATTGATAGTCTTGCTGTAGCCGTGGGCGAAGAGCGGGGCACATTGGAAGATGTGATTGAGCCCTATTTAGTGCAGGAGGGCTTGATGCAGCGCACGCCTCGCGGGCGCATCGCAACCCGTGCTGCCTGGATCCATCTAGGCCTCAAAGCACCCCAGAAAGCGGATTTATTTGTCGATGAGTGAGGTTGATTCTCGACACACCTTTGTCTGGCCGTTGCGGGTTTATTACGAAGACACCGATGCATTGGGCATGGTGTATTACGCCAATTATTTGAAGTACTTTGAGCGTGCGCGCACTGAGTGGTTGCGCGCTTTGGGTTTTGAATTGGATGCGTTGGCCGTAGAACGAGACTTGGCATTTGTGGTCCGCCGCGCTGAGATTGATTACCGCGGATCCGCACGATTTAACCAGTTGCTTGAAGTGCGCTCAGCGCTTGCCGAGCTTGGACGCGCGCGCGTGACATTCGTTCAGGTATTGACCAGTGATCAAGGGCAGACTTTGAGTGAAGGGCGGGTTCAGGTGGCTTGTATTCAGATTTCCTCGGGACGTCCGGCCAAGATCCCCGATGATTTGCAACAATCTCTGGCTACATTTCAAGAGGGCTCAGCGGCACTGTCCGACTGAATAAGATGAGGTAAGGCATGCATAGCGATTTGTCCGTATTTCGACTGATCTGGGAAGCCAGTTTTGTCGTGCAGCTGATTATGCTGTTGTTGATTGCAGCCTCGGTGGTGTCATGGTCGTTCATTATCGAAAAGTTTCGCGCTTTGCGAGACGCTGTTAATGATGCGATTGCATTTGAAGACCGCTTTTGGGTAGGCACAGACTTGACGCAGCTCTACACCGAGCTTGCGTCACGGAACGAGCCTCTGCACGGCATGGAAGGGATTTTTGATGCGGGCTTTAAAGAGTATGCGCGTTTGCGCAAGCGTACCGATCTGAGTCCACGTGATGCGGTGGATGGGGCAAACCGTGCCATGCGCGTTGTCTTTAGTCGTGAGATTGATCGTCTCGAAACGCGTTTGCCGTTCTTGGCCACTGTTGGTTCCACCAGTCCCTACATTGGGTTGTTCGGTACGGTGTGGGGCATTATGAATTCGTTCCGTGCCTTGGGTGCAACCGGAAATGCCACGCTGGCGATGGTAGCTCCGGGGATTGCAGAAGCGCTGATCGCGACGGCGATTGGTCTCTTTGCAGCCATCCCTGGCGTAATTTTCTATAACCGCTTTACCACAGAAGTGGAGCGCTTGGCCACGCGCTATGAATCCTTCCTTGAAGAATTCACTAGCATCCTGCAGCGCCAGTCGCATGAGTAAGGATTGATCGGATGGCGCACGCTCGGATTCGCCGCAAGCCGATGGCTCAAATTAACGTGGTGCCCTACATTGATGTGATGTTGGTGTTGCTGGTCATCTTTATGGTGACGGCACCCCTGCTCACGCAGGGGGTACAAGTGGAGCTTCCTCAGGTGGATGCTAGGGCTGTAGCGGATGCGCAGAATGAGCCGGTGGTGGTCTCGGTTCGACGCGATGGAAGCTACCACCTGAATATCGGTGGAGATAGCAGCCAAGCTTTGGATGGCAAAGAGATTCAGGCGCGGGTTGCAGCAGTCTTGCGCCTTCGCCCGACGGCTCCGGTTCTGGTGCGCGGCGATCATAAAGTCGACTACGGCAAGGTCGTTGAGGTTATGGCTTTGTTGCAGCGCAGTGGTGTCGAAAACGTCGGACTGGTCACCGATCAGCCGGGGCGGCGTTGATGCGTGGCATGGGTTGGAATTGGCAGAGGCTTGCCAAACGGGTGCAGAGTCTCTCGCAGCCGTTACAGCGGATCACAGGCCCAGTCTTGGCATTGTTACCAGAAAAATGGCGTGGTTCTCCCTGGACGCACTCGGTTCTGTTGCATTTGATGTTATTGCTGCTGTTGTTTTCGGGTGGGTTGTGGTTGCCCAGTGAGCCTGTTCCGGAGCCAGTGCAGCCGGTGATCCGGGCGCATGCTGTGGATGAAGCACAGGTCCAAGAGGCTATGCAGCAACTCCGCGAGCGCGAACGTGCTGTGGATGAGGCGCGCCGCAAGGCGGCGGAGCAGACCAAACTTGAACAACAGCGGCTGGCTGAGCTCAAAAAGCAACGTGCTGAGGAGCAGAAGAAGCTTGCGGTGGAAAAGAAAGCGCGCCAAGAAGCAGAGAAGAAAAGGCTTGCCTTAGAGCGTGCCGCGAAGGAGAAAGCCGAGAAAGACAAGGCTGCGAAGGCCGAAGCCGAAACGAAAAAAGCCGAGGAGCTGAAGAAACGAGAAGAACAAAAGAGGCTTGAGGAGAAGAAGCGCGCAGAACAACGCCAGGCCGAAGAAAAAGCGGCGCGTGAGCGGGAGCTCCGAGACGCGATCCAGGCGGAAGAGGCGGCGCGTGTTCAAGCAGCGAAAGAGGCGGCGTGGCTGACGACATCGCAGCAAGTTCAGCTGCAAATTCAAAATAAGGTGCGTGGAAAATGGCAGCGTCCGGCCGGTCTACCTGAAACCGCACAGGTGGTTTTGCGTGTGAATTTGTTACCGGATGGCTCGGTGCAGAGTGTGGAGTTGCGTAAAGAAAGTGGTGTAACGCTGTTCGATCAGTCTGCATTGCGGGCAGTACAAGCCGCTTCACCACTGCCAATCCCGGATGATCGGGAGCTGTTTAATGCGCAGTTTCGTCAGTTCGAGTTCACGTTTTCTGCAGCAGAGTGATGTGGGTGCAAATAAGCAAGGATGAATCAAAGGTGTTGCGTATGCGTTGGTTAAGTTGGGTTTTTGTGCTTTTTGCTGCGCCGACTTGGGCGTTGAACATCGTCATAACCGGCGGCACGGAAACCGCGCAGCCGATTGCGGTGGTTCCGTTTATGCAGAGTGGTACGGCCCAAGGACGTTTGAATCCTGCCGCGGTCATTGCCAATGACCTGCGTTTGAGTGGTCGTTTTGCCCCCGTCAATGCCAATGATTTGCCGATGCGGCCTAATCAGTTGAGTGAGGTGAAGCCGGCAGAGTGGCGTGTGCTGGACATCCCGATTGTGGTAATTGGCCGTATGCAGCCGGCTTCCGCTGGGCGCATTCAGGTTGAATATGAATTGGTGGATGCGTGGCAGGGCCGTCGCTTGCAGGGGGGTGGCTTCGAGATTGCCGAAGCGGGTTTGCGCCGCGTTGCTCATCGCATCAGTGATGCAGTGTTTGAGGCGCTGACGGGGGTTTCCGGCGCCTTTGGAACGCGCATTGCCTATGTCAGTCAGGAAGGCCGCACACTGGAAAATCGTCGATATCAGCTCAAGGTTGCTGATATCGATGGGGAGAACGAACAGGTCTTGTTGACCTCGCGCCAGCCGATTCTGTCACCAGCATGGTCGCCTGATGGCGAGCAGATGGCGTATGTGTCATTCGAACAGGCCGATCGTGCCTCCATTTGGGTGCAGAGCTTGGCCTCTGGGGAGCGCCGCAAAATCGCCGATTTTCCAGGGCGAAATAGTGCCCCTGCATGGTCGCCTGACGGTAAAAAACTGGCGTTTTCAACCTCGCGTGACGGCAACCCGGAAGTGTATGTACAGAACTTGGCCTCTGGGGCATTGAAGCGCATTACCCAAAACCCCGCGACCGACACCGAGCCGGTCTGGAGCGAAGATGGCAAGAGCCTGATCTATTTGTCGGATCGCAGCGGATCTGCGCAGATTTATCGTGTGGGCGCGGAGGGTGGACGTGCAGAACGCCTCAGTTTTGAGGGGCGTTACAACGCCAGCCCGGCGATCGTTCCGGGGAGTGAGCTTATCGTCCTGTTGCATGCGAATGAGGGGAAATATCGGGTAGCGACCCTAGATCCGGCGCGCGGGCAGCTGCAGTTGCTGAGCGGCAACCCTTTAGATGAATCACCGTCGGTCGCCCCGAACGGTACAATGGTGGCTTATGCAACGATTCAGGGAGATCGTGGGGTTCTCGAGATTGTTTCGATCGATGGCCGTATTCGTCAAAAGGTGAGCCTCGGTGGACAAGATATCCGTGAGCCGGCCTGGTCGCCGTATTTGCCGTAAGCGCGTGTATGTGTGCGTAGGATCGACATATCAGAATTGAATTGAACTGCCCCAGAGCAGCGTCTTTACATCATTCATCGTAGAGAGGATTTGGACATGAAGACTTCATTTGCACGATTTACTTCCGTGGTTGCTGCGGGGGCTATCAGTCTCGGCTTGGCTGGCTGCGGAACTCTATCGAATCCGCTCGGAACATTGCCGGATGTACAGGATGAGTCTGCGCGGGCTACAGCACTGGGGGGTGCCGCTGGAATGCGCAGCTATCGCCTGGATTCGGGTGCAGGTGAATTGATTGATGATGCAGGTTTACCGCTGACGCGCGTGTTCTACTTTGATTTTGATAGTGATGTCTTGCGTGCTGGTGATTTGAACGCCTTACGTGCGCATGGCATGTATGCAGCGATGAACCCCTCGGTGAAGCTGCGTCTGGAAGGCCATGCAGATGAGCGTGGTTCGCGCGAATACAACCTTGCTTTAGGCGAGCGTCGTGCGCGCAGTACGCTAGAGATTTTACGTACCGAAGGTGTTGCCGAAGAGCAGGTGCAAGTGCATAGCTATGGCGAAGAAAACCCCCTCAGCCTTGGGCGCGATGAGTTGTCTTGGCAGCAGAACCGTCGCGTCGAGTTGATCTACATCCGCTAGTGAGTGTTGTGATGTCGCGTTCTTTTTCAGGTCTTCTTTTGCTTGTGTTTGCCATGCCAGTTATGGCGCAGCAATCACTCGATCTACGCATGGATCGAGCCGAGCGCCAACTCAATACCTTGGCGGAAATGGCGCAGGAGTTGCGTGCAGCACGGGAAGAAATTCAGCGCTTGAATGGTGCAATGGAAGAGTTGCGGCATGAGCAGAAACAGCTAGAGCAACGTCAGACTACACTCTATGGTGATCTAGAGCAGCGTTTGCAGTCAGTAACAGCGGCGCCAGCAACGTCTGCCGTGTCTGGTTCAGTAGCAAAAGAGGTATCCGCTTCACCTGCTGCAGAAGACAAGGAATGGCCAGCGTATAAATTAGCTTATGACCTATTACGTGAGGGAAAGTATGCGGAGGCAGAGAAGAAGCTGACTGCATTTCTGCAAGACTTCCCGTCTGGGCAGTATGCGGGCCATGCGCAATATTGGCTCGGTGAAAGCTTCTACGTTCGTGGTAAATACGATGAGGCTTTGAAGGCCTTTCGTGCGCTTCAAAACAATTATGCGTCCAGTCCAAAAGCTGAAGCAGGTCAACTCAAAGAAGCGTTCTCGTTGCTTGAGTTGAAACAAGCCGAGGCAGCACGGCCTTTGCTGGAAAAATTGGGTATGAGCCGTGATGCCGATCTTGCTAAGCGCGCGCGTGAGCGCCTGAAATCGTTGCCATAACGATTCGAGACGCGTGATGCACGCACGCACTGAAACAGCGCTCAATCTGCGCATCTCCGAAATTTTTTTCTCCTTGCAAGGCGAGGCAGCGACGGCTGGATTGCCCACCGTTTTTGTGCGTCTCACTGGCTGCCCCCTGCGCTGTTCCTGGTGTGATACGGCCTATGCCTTTCAGGGCGGCGAAAGCCTGTCTTTGGATGCGATCTTGAGTACGGTCGCAGACTTTGGTGTGACTGCGGTATGTGTTACTGGCGGTGAGCCGCTTGCGCAAAAAAACGGATTGATCTTGCTCGCGGCTTTGTGTGACGCCGGTTATGAAGTCTCGTTGGAAACCAGTGGCGCTCTGGATGTCAGCGCCGTGGATGCGCGGGTATCACGAGTGGTGGATGTGAAATGTCCAGGCTCAGGTGAGTCGGAGAAGAATCGCTGGGATAACCTCAAGGTGCTGACCCCGCAGGATCAACTGAAGTTTGTCTTAGCAGATCGGAACGATTACGACTGGGCGGTTGCGCAGTTGCAGGACTTCGGGCTGTTGCAGCAAGCACGCGGTGAACGCCCGGAGATTTGGTTCTCGCCGGTTGCGGATCAGCTAAACCCAACCGAGTTGGCCGATTGGATCGTCGCCGATCGTTTGCCGGTGCGCCTGCAGCTGCAGTTGCATAAATTGCTGTGGCAGGATGCAAAGGGGCGATGAGCAAAGTTGCGCAAAAGCGTGCGGTTGTGCTGGTCTCGGGTGGATTGGATTCGTCCACAACCTTAGCCATTGCGCGGTCTGCCGGTTTTTCTTGTTATGCGCTGAGTTTTGATTATGGCCAACGCCATCGTGCCGAGCTGCAGGCGGCTGCGCGCGTGGTAGCGGCGGGTGGCGCGTTTGAGCATCGCGTGATACCCGTAGGTTTGGGTGCATTGGGGGGGTCGGCTCTAACCGATGCCAACCTGGCTGTGCCTGAGGACGCGCCCGATGCTCCGGTCTCCAGCGAGCAGATTCCGGTCACGTATGTTCCGGCACGCAACCTGATTTTTCTGTCACTCGCGACCGCTTGGGCGGAAGTCTTAGGCGCTGAGGTGATTTATATCGGCGCCAATGCGGTGGATTATTCGGGTTATCCGGATTGCCGGCCGGACTTCCTTGAGTCGTTTGCGGCAACTGCGAATCTGGCTACCAAGATGGGCGTGGAAGGCGCGCAATTACGGATTGAGGCGCCGCTGCTGCATTGGAGCAAGGCTGAGATCATTCAGCGCGGACAGGCCCTGGGCGTCGATTTTGCCGAGACGGTGTCGTGTTACCAGGCCGATGATGCCGGGCGCGCCTGCGGTCGTTGCGACGCGTGTCGTCTGCGTGCTGCCGGTTTTATGGCTGCTGGTGTGTCGGATCCGACCCGCTATCAGGCGCAGCACGCATCTTTGGATGAGGTCAAGACTTGAGCTCATCGCCCGCAACAGGGACAATGCCGCGCTTTGCCGGGTCGTTAGCTCAGTTGGTAGAGCAGTGGACTTTTAATCCATTGGTCCGGAGTTCGAGTCTCCGACGACCCACCATTTTCCTCTCTGCCCGTATTCCATCGGATTGTCGGGCAGAGCGCTGCCGGATGGCTGTATGCAGCGACTGAGTGAATCGCCTGCCTGGCGTGCATTGATGCGTCACCGCGACCGTATGTCGATGGTGCATCTGCGCGATCTGTTTGCCTCCGATCCGACCCGTGCCAGTCAATACGCTCGTGAGCTGGACGGTCTTCTCTTTGATTTCTCCAAACAACGCATTCAAGCAGACACCTTGCGTCTACTGTTGGCATTGGCCAAGCAGCAAGACTTTGCCGGGTGGCGCGCGCGTTTGTTTG
This sequence comes from uncultured Piscirickettsiaceae bacterium, assembly GCA_964654355.1. GTDB lineage: Bacteria > Pseudomonadota > Gammaproteobacteria > CAZZIQ01. The sequence continues at coordinate 17,580 of CAZZIQ010000004.1, read as the reverse complement.
CGGGTGAGGCCATTAATCACACGGAACAGCGTGCGGTGGGCCACATGGCCCTGCGCATGCCACGCGAAGCTCGTTTTGAGGTCGATGGCCAGAATGTGATACCTGAAGTCTGGGCGGTCTTGGATCGCATGCGGACGTTCGTCGATGCGATTCATGCTGGGCAATGGCGAGGCTATAGCGGTAAGTCGATCACCGATGTGGTCAATCTTGGGATTGGGGGTTCCGATTTGGGCCCATACATGGCCTCACGTGCGCTCCGTCCCTTCTGGAAAGAAAGCGTACGCACGCACTTCGTATCTAATTTGGATGCGGCGCATCTACACAGTCATCTGGCGCGCTTAGATCCAGAACAAACTTTATTCGTTGTTGCATCGAAATCTTTCCGTACCCTGGAAACATTGACCAATGCGCACAGTGCGCGTGAGTGGTTAGTGGCGCATGCAGGCAGTGATGCTGCGGTTGCTCAGCATTTTGTTGCGGTGTCCAGTGCGCCTGAGCAGGTGGCCGAGTTCGGTATTGACCTGGCTAATCTATTTCCGATGTGGGATTGGGTCGGTGGGCGTTACTCCGTGTGGTCAGCGGTTGGACTGCCTGTCGCGCTTGCAGTAGGTATGGATGCGTTTGAAGAGATGCTTGCTGGTGCGCATGCGATGGATCAGCACTTTCGCGAAGCCAGCGACCTCGAGAACGTACCGTTGTTGCATGGTTTGTTGGCTGTATGGAACCGCAATTTCCTCGGTGCGGCGACGCGTGCGGTGTTGCCGTATGACCATCTCCTTCTGCATCTTCCGTCTTACTTACAACAGCTGGACATGGAAAGCCTTGGCAAGAGCGTGAACCGCTTGGGTGATGCCGTCTGTCACGCGACGGGTGCAGTGGTGTGGGGCGAGCAAGGATCGAATGGCCAGCACGCGTTCTTCCAGTTTTTGCATCAGGGGCACACGCAAGTTCCGGTGGAATTCATTGCTTCCGTGCAAAGCCATTATCCGTCCGGTGCGCATCAAGAGCGTTTGTTAGCCAATCTGATTGCCCAAGCCGAAGCGCTGATGCGTGGACGAACGCCGAGCGAGGTCAAGCAGGAACTTGATGCGCAAGATCTTACTGCTGAGGAACGTGCGACCTTGTTGCCGTATCGCGTATTCCCGGGCAATGTGCCGTCCAGTGTATTGTTGCTGGACCGCCTCACCCCGTTCGCGTTGGGTCGTCTACTCGCACTGTATGAGCATTCGGTGTTTGTGCAGTCGGTGATCTGGAATCTGAATGCATTTGATCAATGGGGCGTTGAACTGGGCAAGCAATTGGCCGAGGCGATTCTGAATGAATGGGTGGAGGATGAGTTAGCGGAAGATGCCCATGACGCCTCAACCTTGCGTCTGTTACGCTGGGCCCGTGAGCACCGCTAGTTTTTCATCGCATTTCTATCTGCTACGCAGTTTCCTGCGTGGAGTGTTGTTGATTTGGTTTGGGCTGATGGGCTTTGCGCTCACTGCGCATGCAGACGTTTCCGTGTTGGAGTCCGATCCCTTCGAGATGAGCTTTGAGGATGCGCCACGCGTTCGCGACATTCTCTATCCGGAGTGGTTTAAGCCCAGTTTTCTCGACCTTCGTGAAGATCTGCAAGAGGCGCGCGCTGCGGGTAAGCGTGGGGTCATTCTCTATTTTGGCCAGAAGAACTGTGCCTACTGCAAGAAACTGCTCGAAGAAAACTTTGTGCGTGAGGACATCGCGGCATATACGCAAAAATATTTTGATGTGATTGCGCTCGATATTCATGGCAGTCGCGAGGTGGTCACGCCGGCGGGCGAGCGTTTCACCGAAATGGAATGGGCAAAAGAGCTGGATGGCTACTTCACGCCCTCTTTGTTGTTTCTAAATCTCGAAGGCGAGGCGGCGCTGTTCCTGCGTGGCTATTACCCAACCTATACCTTCATGGCCGCGTTGGAGTTTGTCGCCGACGCCCACTATCAGAATGAAGCGTTTCAGGCATTTATTTCACGCGCGCAGCCGCTGTCTGAGGGCGGTGAGCCGGTAGCCGAGGACTGGTTCCAGCCGCCGCCGTATCAGTTGGACCGCAGTCGTTGGCCAGCTCAGCGTGAGTTGGTGGTGATGTTTGAGCAGGGCGATTGCTTTGCTTGTGACTTGCTGCACACCGATCCGCTTGCCGATTCATCGGTGTTGGAAAAGATCCGTCAGTTGGACGTGGTGCAGCTCGACCCGCGCGATGAAACCCTCGTAATTACACCGCAAGGCAAGCGCGCAACTGCAAAAGAATGGGCCAAGGAATTGGATTTGTTTTATTACCCGAGCCTGTTGTTCTTTGATCGTGCCGGCAAGGAAATTTTGCGCATCGATTCGGTGGTGAGGTTGTACCGTCTGAATCTGGCGTTGGAGTATGTGAGTAGCGGCGGCTATCGCGAGCAGCCGAATTTCCAAGCCTGGAAACGCGCGCGTGACGAGCGCCTCGCTGCAGAGGCGGAAGCAAAACCCTAACCGAGTGGTTTGAGCTTAGAGCGGCAGGGCCTCTTCGGCCTTGCGATAGGCTTCCATTTCTACGATCCGCGCATCAATCCGTTCCAGCTGATAAGCGCGCTCACGGTTGCTGCGGTCTTTATTGGCAAGGTCTTGTGCACGTTTGAGCTGCAAGATCGCGGCTTCGGTGCGACCCAACAAAAATTCCTGCTCAGCCATTTCAATATGGCCTTCAATGGGCTGTCCGTTCGCCCCCAAGTGACGTGCATAGGCCTCGCGCAAGGCCGGGTTTAATGGATGCAGGTTGACGGCTTGGCGCAGCGGTTCAAGGCTCTCTGTAGCGCGCTGCTGCGCGAAGTCCCATTCGGCTAGTTGTAAGGTCAGTGCGGGATTGCCAGGCAGTACGCCAAGCGCCTTACGCAGCCGTGTACTTGCCGCTCCGCGTTTTCCTTCGGCGTACTCGGATTGCGCCATTGCTAACAGCAAGAAACGATTCTGTGGATGCTGTTGCAGCAAGCTCTTGAGTTGTTCGCTTGCGTCCCGTGCTTGCCCGATTGCGAGATTCCCGATCGCTACGGCATAGCGCTGCGCGGTTTCATTGCTGTAAGCACCCTGGTGGAGTTGGGTTTCTTGCTCGCGAAGCCAGCTTTCGGGGCGATTCGCCTGAAGGCTGAGACGTTTACGCACCAAGTGAAAATCAAGGCTGTCGAGACGCTGGCGGTAGGCATATTGCTCGGCGCGGCCCTGCGCATCGGCGATTCGGTTTGTCGTGACCGGATGGGTGCGCAGAAATTCGGGTGCGGACTGGCCAGAGTAGCGCGCTGATTCTTGCAGGCGTTCGAAGAAGCCGGGCATGGCGCGCGGATCAAAACCAGCGCCATGCAGGATTTGCATGCCCACACGATCGGCCTCATGTTCATGCGTCCGGGTGTAGTCGAGTTGGCGCTGGGCGGTACCGGCGAGGGTGCCTGTGAGCGCAGCTTCCCCAGCTTGGCTGCTGACTTGGCTGAGAATCAGCCCAGCGATGACCGCCGCTGCGATCGGGAGTTGGGCGTATTGATTGGCCTCAAAACCGCGTAGCAGGTGGTCTTGGGTGACGTGGGCGATTTCGTGCGCAATCACCGCGGCCAGCTCGTCTTCCGAGCGTGCGGCCAGTACGAGGCCGGTGTGCACCCCAATCCAGCCATCCGGGCCGGCGAAGGCATTGATGTCCTCGGCGCGTACGGCGAAGAAGTGATAGCGGCGCCCGGGGCGATCACTGGCCGCAGCGAGGCGGTCACCGAGCTCTTCGACGTAGGCAGCAATGAGTGGGTCGGTCTCGAGATCGAGCTGGCGACGCACGCTGCGCATGAAGGCCTCGCCGATGAGGCGCTCTTCTTCCGGCGTGAACAGGGCCTGCGCGCTGCCGGAAAGCTCCGGCAGGCGGATGGCGTCGCTGCTGAACTGGCCCGCGACGGGCAGGCTGGCGAGGGTCAGGGCGAGGAGCAGGGGGCGCAGGTGCATGGCGGTCCATCATGCCGGATGCGGGGCCGAATTACAGCCCGCAGGTTGCTCAAACGGCACTTTTGGAATATAAGTACGCGTTCATATTTTCGCCTCGTTCGGCCAATTCCGACCCTTGAACAAGGTTTTTGTCCGGGCGAGATCTTTCGCCAACGAACTTACTTTTGAGGAGAACACGACATGGCGGATTTCGATCAGGAACTGGACGCCTCCGGTCTCAACTGCCCGCTGCCGATTTTGCGCGCAAAGAAGACCCTGGCTCAGCTGGATAGCGGCAAGGTTCTGCGTGTCGTTGCGACCGACCCGGGTTCTGTGAAGGACTTTGATGCATTTGCCAAGCAGACCGGTAACGAGCTGATGTCTTCTGGTGAAGAAGGCGGTAAGTTCGTCTTCCTGATTCGCAAGGCTTAAGCAATCGGGAGATAAAAGCCGGGCGCAGCGCCCGGCTTTTTTATCGATCGGCAGACCCCTGGCGGATGAAACCCGCCCTGTCAACGAGGATTCATTATGTCTAACAAGATGACCATGATTGCAACCAAGGGCACGCTCGACTGGGCGTACCCTCCGTTCATTCTCGCCAGTACGGCGGCGGCTCTGGGGAAAGAGGTTTCGATCTTCTTCACCTTCTATGGCCTGAATCTGCTGCTGAAAGACACCAGCAAGCTCAAGGTAACGCCGGTGGGTGATGCAGCGATGCCGATGAAGATGCCGTTTGGCCCGGATTGGTTTCAGAAAATTGACTGGAATCCGATCATGCCGAACGTGTTGGTGAACAACGTTCCAGGCATGGATAAGTTTGCGACCTGGGCGATGAACCAGACCACCAAGAAGCACGGTGTGGCCAGCATTGCTGAGCTGCGTGAAATCTGTCAGGAAGTGGAAGTGAAGTTCATTGCCTGCCAGATGACCGTCGAATTGTTTGGTTATGACAAGAACGACTTCATCGATGGAGTGGAATTCGCCGGCGCGACCACTTATTTCGATGAGGCTTCAGGTGCTGCACTGAACCTGTTTGTGTAAGCCGGTTATGCATCCCAACGAAAGGGCGCCTCGCGGCGCCTTTTTGTTTTCTGACTCGCTTAAGGAGATCTCATGAGTTTGCCCGTATTGCAATTGCGTCCGCGTGAAGAGAAACGTTTGCGCGTCGGTCATCTCTGGGTGTACAGCAATGAGATTGATACCAAGGTGACGCCATTGCGAGGGCTCGAGCCGGGGAGTGTGGCTCGGCTTACAGATGCACAGGGTAAGTTGTTAGCGGTCGGCTACGCCAATCCGCATTCATTGATTGCGTTTCGGGTGCTGAGTCGCGATCCGCATACACGGATTGATCAGGGCTACTTTGAGCATCGGCTTGCCGCCGCTTTGGCACTGCGTAATCAGCGTTTTGCGCAGCCCTTCTACCGTCTGGTGCATGGTGAGGGCGATGGGTTGCCGGGCCTGGTGATCGATCGTTTTGCTGGACACTGGGTGATGCAGCTCAATACGGCAGGCATGCAGGCGCAGCAGGAGGTGCTGATTGCTGCGTTGCGTGCGGTGGCGCCGGTCGAGAGCATTGTTTTACGTAACGACAGCGGTGCACGAGAGCAGGAAGGTCTCGCGCGCGAAGTGGTGGTTGCCTATGGCACGCCGCCGGAGCAGGTTGAGATTGAAGAGAATGGCGCGCATTTTCAGGTGCCACTGCTGCAAGGGCAAAAGACGGGTTGGTTTTATGACCATCGTCTGAATCGGGCCGCTTTGTTGCATTATGTGCATGGTGCACGTGTGCTCGATGGTTTTTCGTATTTGGGCGCTTGGGGCATTCCGGCGGCTTTAGCGGGCGCAGCTTCGGTGCTGTGCGTTGATGGCTCGGCAGAAGCACTCCGCGGCGTTGAGCAGAATGCGACGCTGAATGACGTTGCTGATCGTGTCAGCATCCAGGCTGGCAATGCCTTTGAGGTGTTTAAGCAGCTGGTCGATGCCGGTGAGCGCTTTGATGTCGTGGTTGTGGATCCGCCGGCGTTCATTAAGTCGAAAAAAGATGAAGCGCAGGGGCGTGAGGCCTACCGTCGAATCTTCCGTCTCGCCATGCAGTTGTTGGTGCCGGGCGGTCTCCTCTCAGCTTCCTCCTGCTCGCATCATCTCAGCGCAGTTGAACTGGAGCGCTTGCTGTTGGATGACGCACGCAAGTTGGGTCGTGAGATTGCGTTGCTCGAACGCGGTGGACAAGGGCCAGATCACCCCATTCATCTCGCGATTGCAGAAACGGCCTACCTCAAATCTGCGCTGGTCCGGGTTTCTTAACCACGCCTACGGAAGGTGCCCTGCTAAAATCGCGAGCTGTGATTGCCTACCCCGACATTCCTACGGGCTTTTCCATCGGCCCGCTCAAGATCCATTGGTATGGAATGATGTACCTCGTTGGTTTTGCGGCGGCCTGGATGTTGGGTCGGATGCGAGCACGGCGCCAAGGCTGGAGCGCTGAGCAGGTCTCCGATCTGATTTTCTATGGCGCCTTAGGCGCAGTTTTGGGTGGTCGTTTAGGGTACATCTTGTTCTATGACCTCGCTGCTTATATCGCCGACCCTTTCGCCGTCTTTCGAGTCTGGGAAGGCGGCATGGCCTTTCACGGTGGCTTGCTCGGTGTGATTGTGGCGATGCTTTTGTTGGCGCGTCAGCAGCAGCGCAGCTTCTGGGTAGTCGCCGATTTCACCGCTCCATTGGTTCCTATGGGCTTGCTTGCAGGCCGGCTTGGAAATTTCATCAACGGCGAGTTGTGGGGACGGGTGACCGATGTCCCTTGGGCGATGGTGTTTCCGCGTGACCCTGAACAGCTCGCGCGCCATCCATCCCAGCTTTATCAGGCTGCATTGGAGGGTATCCTCTTGTTTGCACTTCTGTGGCTGTATTCGGCGAGTCCGCGGGCTACGGGTAAGATCGCTGGAATGTTTTTGCTCGGTTATGGCGTGCTGCGTTTTATTGGTGAGGGTTTCCGTCAGCCGGACGCGCACATTGGTTTTGTTGCTCTGGACTGGATGAGCATGGGGCAAGTCCTGAGTGTGCCGATGATGATATTCGGTGTGTTGATTTGGTTTTGGGCGGAGCGACGCTCATTCAAAGCGATGGATTAAAAGGAGCGGCGGGTGAAGCAGTATTTGGAGCTGATGCAGCGAGTGCGCGAAGAGGGCGCGCAGAAGGGGGATCGAACGGGTACGGGTACGCGTTCGGTGTTTGGGCATCAGATGCGCTTTGATTTATCCAAAGGCTTCCCCTTGGTTACTACAAAGAAGGTGCATGTGCCCTCTGTGATTCATGAGTTGTTATGGTTCTTAAAGGGTGAGACCAACACCCAGTACCTGACTGAAAACGGTGTGCGGATTTGGAATGAATGGGCGACTGAAGATGGAAGTCTTGGCCCAGTCTATGGTGCGCAGTGGCGCTCATGGCCAACGCCGGATGGCCGGCATATCGATCAAATCAAAGAAGTGATTGGGCTGCTCAAAACCAAGCCCAATTCACGTCGGATTATTGTTTCGGCTTGGAATGTGGCCGATCTTCCCGATGAAAGCATTTCGCCGCAGGCCAATGTTGCAGCGGGCCGTATGGCCTTGGCGCCCTGTCATGCCTTCTTCCAGTTTTATGTCGCGGATGGAAAGCTATCCTGTCAGTTGTATCAGCGCAGCGCAGATATCTTCCTCGGCGTGCCGTTTAATATTGCTTCTTATGCTTTGTTGACCATGATGATGGCGCAAGTGACGGGTCTTGGTCTGGGTGATTTCATATGGACCGGTGGGGATTGCCACATCTACAGCAATCACGAAGAACAAACGCTCGAGCAATTATCACGTGCTCCACGTGCACTACCGACCCTGCATATCGATCCGAGCGTGACCAATTTGTTTGAATTCCGCTTTGAGCATTTCACCCTCGAAGGCTACGACCCGCACCCGCATATTGCGGGCAAGGTCGCGATTTAATTCATGAGCGCCTGACGGATGCCGGTTTCTTTGACACTCATCGCAGCCATGGATCGCAATCGTCTGATTGGGCGCGATAACACATTGCCATGGCGACTCCCAGCCGACCTTCAGCATTTCAAACAAAACACGTTGGGTAAGATCGTGCTGATGGGCCGCAAGACTTGGGAATCTCTACCGGGCCCACTGCCAGAGCGGGATTGTCTGGTGCTCTCGCGTAATGCCGACTATGTTGCCGACGGCGCGCAGGTGGTGACCAGCGTGGATGCGGCGCGTGCCTATGCCGAAGCGCAGGGTGCGAATGAACTGATCATCATGGGGGGCGAGAACCTGTATGCACAGCTCATTGGCCAGGCGCAGAAGTTGATCCTGACCGAGGTGAATGATGCCTTTGAAGGTGACGCTTGGTTTCCAGCGTTTGCAAAGGCCGACTGGCAAGAGATTGCGCGCGACGCGCATGTGCCTGACGAGAAGAATCGTTATGCGTACGCCTTTGTAACCTACATCCGTTCGTGATCTAAGCTCGAACCTGACCCGGCGTTTTGTAACTCGGGCAATCCATCTGAATATAGCGCGGCTCTTCCAAATGGAAGGCGCTGAGTTGGCCGCCCCAGAGGCAACCTGAATCCAAGCACCATACGTTCTCGGTGACTTGGCGTGCGCCGACCGTTGACCAATGTCCAAACAGTACGCGCAGGTTTTGCGTCTTGCGATGCTCCCACTCAAACCACGGACGAACCGAGGGTGGGTGAGTGCCGGGCGCGCCTTTGCTTTTGAGGTCTAACTGACCTTCAGCCGTACAGTAGCGCATACGCGTGAAACAATTAACAGTGACGCGTGCGCGCGCCATGCCTTCTAGGTCGGGCGTCCATTGCGTCGGCTCGTTGCCATACATCTCCGCCAGAAACACATTCTGTTGCTCGCCTTGAAGCAGGGTTTCCACTTCGTGTGCGGCTTGCTGCGCTTGGGTTAGGTCCCACTGTGGCGGCAAGCCGGCATGTACCAGCGTGAAGTTGAGGTCGGGGTCATGGTGTAAGAGCGGTCGTTGACGCAGCCAGCCCAACAAGTCTTCCGCATCCTCGGCTTCCAAGACTTCGCGCAGGGTGTCGCCAGGACGGTCATAGCGCTGATCCCCCTGAGCAGCTGCGAGCAGGTGCAGGTCATGGTTGCCGAGTACGCTGTGGATGTTCGTCAGCTGGCGCACGTAGCGCAGCGTAGCGAGCGAATCCGGCCCACGATTGACCAAGTCGCCGGCAAACCAGAGTTGGTCTGCGGCAGGATCGTAATTCAGCGCATCGAGTAAACGCTGGAGGGGTTCAAGGCAGCCCTGCAGGTCGCCGATTGCATAGGTCGCCACGGCAACGACCGAGGTTAATGCAATGCGCCCGGGATGGCGAGCGTGAAGGCAGGAATAGGCGCCTCAAATTCGGTGCCATCGTCGGCAGTCCAACGATAGCGGCCATGCATGCTACCGACCGGTGTTTCTAATACGGTTCCACTGGTATAGCGATAGCTTTCGCCCGGCACCAAGTAGGGGTGCTCACCGACGACACCCTCACCATGAACCTCCTGCACGCGGCCATTGGCATCCGTGATGACCCAGTGGCGGGTTTGTAGGCGAGCCGGTTCTTGACCTTGGTTCTTCATGGTGATGGTGTAGGCAAACACATGATGTTTGCGTGCGAGGTCGGATTGCTCTGGGATGAAGCGGGTTTGTACTTGAATCCCAATGTCATATCGGTCGTTTTGATCACTCATATCAATGGCTTGTTTGGTCAGAATCTTGGATGCGGACGGCAAGTACGTCGCAGCCGGCATGATGTAAAACGGCATTGGCCGTGGAGCCGAGGAGTAGCGCGAGCCCATGCGTGCCATGACTACCCATCACGATGAGGTCTGCGTCGCGTTCCGCGGCGATGCGCACGATCTCTTCTTTCGGTGAGCCCAGCTCAACCCAGTTCTGAATGGCCTCGGCGTCTATGTCGTGTATTTGTGCCTGTTTCTTGGTGAGATCCTGCATGCGTTCGCGTGCGTTTTCGAGCATTTCTTGTTCGAGATCAAATTCTGGCAGGACGAGGTCGCTGGAAAGATCGAAGGGTGGGATGTATTCGACGACATGCAGCAGCGAAACACGGGCGCCGCAGTTTTTGGCGAGCGCGAAACCTTTTTCGGCAACTTGTCGTGCGGCTGCGGAGTAGTCGGTCGCAATCAGGATATGGCGGTACAGGCTCATCATGCTTCTCCTCATGCGGTTAGGTGGTCGGTATGAGCTGGTTGCTGAGCCGAACAAAATCGGCAGGGCTTAGGCTCTCGGCGCGGAGACCGGGGTCAATGTCGGCAGCAGCGATGGTTTCTGCTGTTGCCATGGATTGTAGGGCGTTTCGCAGTGTTTTGCGGCGCTGGGCAAAAGCGGTAGTAACGATGGCGCTGAAGTGCTGAAAATCATTCACGGGCCATGGTGGGGCCGGATAGGGAATGAGGCGTACAAACATCGAATCCACTTTGGGGGCGGGTCGGAATGCGCCAGGGCCAACCTTGAATAAAGGCTCTACTTGGCAGCGCCATTGCGTCATGACCGAGAGGCGACCATAGGTCTTGCTGTTTGGCGTGGCGGCCATGCGCTCAACGACTTCTTTTTGTAGTAAGAAGTGACAGTCTGCGATTCGGTTTGCGGATTCGAAGATATGGAACAGCAAGGGTGTGGAGATGTTGTAGGGCAGATTGCCCACAACGCGTAGTTCTCTTTGAGGGGGAATAAGACTCGAGAAGTCGAATTGCAGGGCGTCGGCTTGATGAATTGTAAGTGCGCCTAGCGGCGCGCCATGCGCATTGGATTCGCAGTGGGTCTGAAGGCGGGGCGCCAGATCGTGATCAATTTCAATCACATCGAGGTGCTGCAGCTGTTGCAATAAGAGGGTAGTCAAAGCGCCTTCGCCAGGACCGATTTCGACCATGACATCGTTCGGTTGAGGACGAATTGCATTCAACATCCGTCGTAGTACGCCTGCATCATGCAAAAAGTTTTGGCCAAAGCGTTTGCGTGGGCGGTGGCTCACAGCCGCTCTCCATAGGCGCGGCAGGCTGGATGTAAAACCTGTTGCGCAAACGGCTCATAGCGTACAGTCGCCCAGCGGCAGGCCGTACTACTGCTTGGGCAGGTGAAACTCGGCGCCAGTTGGTGCGCGCGCGTCATGACCTTTTCTTCAATTTCGCGAGTTGCATAGAGGTTGCAGTTGATGCCCTCATCCCAAGCTGGATTGACGTAGTCAGCAATATCAAAGTCGCTTTGGATCTCCCATGCACGCACCAGCTGTAGCTTTTGGATGGAATCTAGAATTTGAATCTCGCAGCGCACATAGGGTTGTTCAAGAATTCGAGCAGGTAGACTTTTTAGTGGATCGGATTGCTTGAGCAAAATCTTGTTCCAGAAACGCCAGCCATCGAGATTGGTGGCGAGGTCGGCATAGGAGAACACACCCGTGGTGGTAAAGCCGAACAGCCCCCTCTCTTTCTGCTGGCCCCAAAGCATCGCATCGGTAATAGAGCGATCAACTTCATTGCTGATTTCGAAGTATTGCCAGCCTTCTGCAAAGAAATGCCCAAGCTTATCCAAGCCAATTAGGGTTCCATTGACCTTGGCAACGTCGCTGAGTCCTTTGAGATTCAGAGAGAAGCCTTCGAGGTAACTGATATCACGATAAATTGAGTCTTCCAGCGCTGTGCTATAGCTCTTGCCGGCAAGCTGCTCGCGTAATTGCCGATCGAGGTCGTAGCCTTTTAAACCCCAAGAAGCAGTGAAGGATTGGAAGATGGCCTTCCGTAGTTCGGTGTAGAGTAGATCTTCATCGCAGTAATTGCGTATCTCGGAAGAGATGAGATCTTCAGGATCGGTAAATGATGAGGTGGGTTGATTGGCGCGTTGTATGCCCTGCTGGATCCGCTTATTTAATAAACGATTGAGCTCACTGCGAACATCTTCCAGTGGCAGCTCGCGGGTCGAGACGCTATCAATTTCGGCAGCTCGTATGGCGCTGCTGAGTGGAATCAGAAGTGCAATGCTGCAGACGAGCGCGACCAGAAATCGCATCATACGGCCTCGATTATGGATGCAGATTGCGGCGCAAGATGTCCGCTTGCGCGATTGCTGCGCGCAGACTGCTGAGTTCGGCCGCACCGGTTCCGGCAAGCTCAAGTGCGGTGCCGTGATCGACCGAAGTGCGAATGAACGGCAGGCCTAAGGTGATGTTGACGGATTCGCCAAAGCCAGCGTATTTCAAAACGGGCAGGCCTTGATCATGGAACATGGCCAACACGGCATCGCAGTGGTTGAGATTCTTTTCGGTGAAGAGCGTGTCTGCAGGCAGGGGGCCGCGTAAGTGCATGCCCTCAGCTTGGAGTGCCTGAACCACGGGCGTGATGGTTTCGATTTCTTCGCTTCCGAGATGACCATCTTCGCCCGCATGCGGATTCAAACCTGCGACTAGGATTCGCGGTTGTGCGATGCCGAATTGATTTTTCAAGTCGTGATGCAGGGTTCGCAGGATGGGGTCTAAACGCTTACGTGTGATGGCAGCAGGCACATCTTTTAAAGCGAGGTGCGTGGTTGCCAGTGCGACACGCATCTTCGAATTAGCGAGCATCATCACAACAGTTTCTGCGCTACTGAGTTCTTGTAAAAACTCGGTGTGTCCGCTGAAGGGTTGTGCAAGCGCTTGGTTGATGATGCCTTTATGGATGGGGCCGGTGACCAGCCCGCTGGCGCGTCGATCGAGGCAGTACTGTGTTGCGGTGCGCAGCGTTTCCAGTACGTAGCTGGCGGCTTCAGGGTTCAAGATGCCGGGCTCGACCTTCGCATTCAGTGTCACGGGAAGAATGGAGAGTTCGGTCGGATTACGCGTGACCGGGCGACCGGGTTGCCAGTCATGTAATTCGAGCGGCACACCCAGTTGTGCGGCACGCGTCGAGAGGAGTGCAGGATCTGCGCAAACGACCAGATCGAGGTTGCGGGCTTCCTGGGCAAGTTCAACGGCGAGATCCGGGCCAATTCCTGCGGGCTCACCCGGCGTCAGTAGCAGAGGTGTGGAGGTGCTCAAAGGGTAGCCAAGAATGCTTATAGATCGTCGAGGCGATATTCGACATAGGCTTCATCGCGCAGACGACGCAGCCAGTTTTCCGTTTCCTCTTCGATCTTACGTTTGCGAATCAGTTCGCGCGCTTGTGCGGCGAGAAATTCTTGGGTGTTGTCTTCTTGGCGACGATCTTGGACTTGGATAATGTGCCAGCCAAACCGTGATTTAAACGGAACGCTGACCTCATTTGCCTGAAGTTTGTCCATTTCTTCAACGAATTCTGGCACGAGGTCGGCAGGATTGACCCAGCCGAGGTCGCCGCCGGAGCGCGCCGAGCCATCTTCGGAGTGAGCACGGGCGAGTTCAGCAAAGTCATCGCCACCAATGATGCGTTCACGCAGCTGATTCAGTTTTAGCTGGGCGTCATCATTAGAAACAAGTTCATTGGTGCGCAGCAGAATGTGGCGTGCCTTGGTTTTTTGTACGACGTGTTGGGTCTGTTCGCGCTGGGTTTCAATCAACTTAACCAAATGAAAGCCGCTCCCGCTCCGGAGTGGGTCGCTGATTTCACCCTCGTTGAGGGCCATGACCGTCTCGGCGAAAAGACTGGGGATTTCACCTTTTTTGCGCCAGCCGAGATCGCCGCCTTCCAGTGCATCCTGGGCCTCGGAGTTTTCAATCGCCAGCTGAGCAAAATCAGCGCCCTGGCGTGCCCGATTGGCAAGATCCTGAGCTTTTTGCAATGCGGCCTGCACTTGTTCCGGACTGGCCGCGTCGGGCAGTCCGATCAGGATATGACCGAGATGCCACGCACTGATCGCATCTGCTTTCAGATTGAGTGTCGATACATAGGCATCTACTTCGGCATCGCTGACTTCAATGCGACGTTCAACCTTTTGGGTTTTGAGCCGAGCGAGCAGTAGATCGTGGCGCAGGTCTTCGCGGAACTGTAAATAGTCCATGCCTTCATTTTCAACGGCATCACGGAATTCAGCGAGGCTAAGCTTGTTGTTTTCGGCGAGACGGTTGATGGCGCGGCTTAATTCTTCCTCGCTTACGCGAATGCCCGATTGTTCTGCTTCTTGTAGCTGCACACGTTGCAGAATCAGCTGTTCCAAGATTTGGCGGGCGAGCGTAGGCACGGAGCGCACGGCTACTCCGCGTTCTTCGAGTTTCTTCAGCGTGGATGCCAACTCCCCGCGCACCTCAGATTCCACAATCACGTCGCTGTTCACAATCGCCAGGATGCGGTCGACCGAATCGATTTGAGCGTGCGCCGTTCCCATTCCGATCACACTGGCTGTGATCAGGGGAAGGAGGTGACGAAGGCGAAAGTTGTACATGGGGTGAATTCGATTAATACGCCGCAAGCGGCTTTTGGGTGTAGCCAATGATGCTTTGTTCGAGGGTCTCTTCGAGTGACTGGCGGCTGCCTAGCCCGGTGAGTCCCTTCAGTTCAAGCACCAAGAACCAAATGTGATCGTAGCTTGGTGAGCCATTCAGCGTACCCGTTTGGTAGCGCTGATAGGTCATGCGCGCGCCCCAGCAGCAGGTGTCATAAGCAATGCCGTAGAGTTCTTCAAGCTCATGCGAGCCACTGCTCGCTGCATCATCCAGCTCATAGTTGTAGCGGGCGAGCAGGTTCCAGTTGCTGTTCAAGCGCCATGCAGTGGACAGATCGTACTGCTCTTTGTTGTTGTTCCGATCGTACAGATAACGTGCGTTGAAGATGTGTGCATCGC
>CAZZIQ010000004.1:0-2744 GCA_964654355.1 uncultured Piscirickettsiaceae bacterium | reverse complement strand
ACATAGGTATAGGTCAGCGTGGGTTCCAAGGTTTGTACCCATTGCGTGCCAAACCAGCCGTTAGGTTCGGAACCCATCTCAAACTCGCGCTCGAGGAATAGTCCACTCGTCAGTGAATAAGTCGGCGTTGTGCGGGTTGGGCTGGTGCTGGCGCCGCTATCAAGTTCGTAGCGAACATGATCTACCTGTACGTCGGGTTGGAGGTAAATGGCACCTCCCATGAAATTCTTGCGATAACTCACGCCCGGCTGAAGATGCAGGCGAGAGCCATCGACTTTCGTTTCATGGGTGAAATAGGTGATGCCACCGTTTGCGCGCCAGTTGAGTTGCTCATCTTCACTTGGGCGTGCCCAGTTTGCGGTCACTTCTGGCAAGCGCTGGTAGGGCTGGTCGTCCGTTGAAATGGTTTTATCGACGGTGTACCAGTCTTGGGCCTTGATATTGACGTCCCAAGTGGGGGCGGTGTAGTGCGCAACGACCGTTTGCTCAAGGTGGGTCGTACTGCTGATTCCTAGCGTATTGCCGAAGTCGGTGAAGTAGTCTTTATCGGACAGGCGGCTGTAATTAATGTCATAGGTCCAGCCATCTGCTGGGGTGCCGTCGTGGAGTACTTTCAGCGAGTAGCGGTCATCATTGTACGTGCTGTCATTGAGTAGGAATTCCCCGTCGACGGTGCCCTTGAAGCTGGGCATGAGGTAGCGATATTGGCCGCCCATCATTAAGCCGCGTCGGCTAATGGCGCGTGGGGTAATCGTGGCGTCTTGATTGGGTGCAATGTTCCAATACCACGGCGCCTGGACTTCATAGAAGACATCATCGCCGGCTTTCTTGCTGCCGAAGCTTGGCGTCAAGAAACCGCTCTTGCGCCGATCATCGATCGGGAAGCTGTGGTACGGGGTGTAGAACACCGGGACGCTCCCTAGGTAGAGCTTGGTGTTCCAGGCTTCGCCCCAGCCTTCTTGCAGGTCGAGGCGCACTTCATCAGCCTTGAGCTCCCAGCTGCGACGCTCTGGATCACAGGTGGAGTAGGTGGCGTCGCCAACATAGCGACGAATCCAGTCGCCCTCTTTGATCACTTGGTCTGCGCGCCCGCTGGCATGGCTAGCGACCATACGGTAGGCCGCGTCATCCAGTACGCCGGTGTTCGCTTCTTGGTCAATGCGAGCATGGCTGCCGACCGCATGCTGGCCAGGCTCAATCAGTTGCACATTGTCCCAGGCTTCCATGACGCCGTTTTCAGAGTCGTAGTGGACGAAGTCGGCGCGCAGGCGTTGGTCGCCATGATCGGCGCGGACATTGCCTTGGTAGTTGAAGTTCTTCTGGTCAATCGACTCCGCCTGATCGGCGAGGATGTCGAGCGGCAGTTGGTCACGGTCTCCACTGTGCGGGGCGATTTCTTCAACACCCAGCACGCGACAGAACGGATTCTGCGCATCTGCGATGGTGGACTCGGGGAAGCTGGCAACGCGGGTGCCGGCATCGGCCGCTGGACGCAGGTTCCCAGCGAAGCGTGGTGGGGTTGCGGGCTCGGCAGCCAACGTTTGTGAGACTGGAGCGGGCGTGGGTTCGCGCGGTGCGGTTACGGCTGCTGCTGCGGGTTCTTGCGGGCGTGGTGTGGGCTGTGGCGCTGACGGGCTTTTGGTGGTTACGGTGGGCGCCACTTCGATCGGTGCAGGCGGAGCGGACTGACTGGGTGCAGCAGTCGTTCTTGCAGGGGGAGCAGGCTGGGGCGTGATGCTCGGTTTGGCCGGTGCACTTTTCTGGGCGAAGGATCCCGGTGCGGGCAAGCCAATCCGGCTGCGCTCACCGCAAAGCCAGCCACCATCAGGGCCTGGAATGCAGCGTTGCACCACCTCGCCGTGGGCTGCGGAACTGATCGCGAGAGCGAGGGCGGACAGAGTAAGCGGTATGGAGTGCTGCATCGAAGCCTGGGCGTGCGCGTTAGAATGAACAGATCCGCAGCATTCTACTGGAACCCCGCCGCTCATGCCGCATCGAGAACAGGCCCTGCGCCACTGGCTGCAGAACGATTTGCAGCTCCCCGTCGAAGACCTTCAGCCGGCCTCCTCGGATGCCAGTTTTCGCCGTTATTTTCGGGTGTTTTTACCGAATGGCCTGACGCGCATTGCGATGGATGCGCCCCCGCCGCAGGAGGATACCCGGCCGTTCGTACGGATTGCCGCGCAGCTGCGTGACCTCGGCCTGAATGCGCCGGTGGTGCATGCCGCGGAGTCTGAACAAGGATTTCTGTTGTTGGATGATCTGGGCCAGCAGGCCTACCTCAGCTGTCTCGATGCTGACAGTGTGGGCCATCTCTACGGTGATGCCATGCAGGCTCTGCTACAGCTGCAGCGTTGCCAGGACGACGGGTCGCTGCCGCGCTATGACGCGACTTTGCTGCGTAACGAGATGCAGTTGTTCGTGGATTGGTTCTTGCAGCGGCACCTAGGTTTGGATTTGGCGACCGACGTTGGCTTGGAGTCGGTCTTCGTCCGCTTGGTCGAGAGCGCGCAGGTGCAACCGCAGGTGTGTGTGCACCGCGATTACCACTCGCGCAATCTGATGCATCTTTCCGGAGCCAATCCGGGCGTGATTGATTTTCAGGATGCGGTCTGGGGGCCAATCACCTACGACTTGGTTTCGCTGCTGCGTGATTGTTACATCGATTGGCCTCGCGGCCAGGTTGAGGATTGGGTGCGGGATTACCACCAGCAAGCAATGGACGCCGGTCTATTGCAGGGCCA
>CAZZIQ010000003.1:0-52858 GCA_964654355.1 uncultured Piscirickettsiaceae bacterium | reverse complement strand
GACTGTGTAAATCGATCGGAGACATGCGGACAAATGAACTCGCCTGTGTAGAATCAGTGCATTCTATGCCTTGCGCATCCGATTCACAGCTTTAATTGACGACTCTATCTCTCGCTCGCATGAAATTTCTTTACGACCTCTTTCCAATCCTGCTGTTCTTCATTGCCTACAAAGCGGGGGACATTTTTATTGCCACTGGTGTCGCAATCGCTGCATCGTTTGTGCAGGTCGGCTGGAGCTGGTTGCGTCATCGCAGCGTGGAAAAGATGCATGTCATCACCCTCTTACTTTTGATTGTGTTTGGTGGGCTCACCATCGCCCTACGCGACCCCGTATTTGTGATGTGGAAAGTCACGCTCGTGAATTGGCTATTTGCCTTGGCGTTCTTGGTTACGCTTTGGATTGGGGAAAAACCGCTGGTAGAACGCATGATGGGCGGCCAAATGGAAATGCCGCGCCCGCGCTGGCGTTTACTCAACCATGCCTGGACTGCCTTCTTTGTTGCGGTCGGCGCACTCAACCTCTGGGTTGCAAACTTCGCGGTCGTGGCACGCAATCAACTCTTGAGCGTGACCGATCTTGACCCACAGGCCGCAATCAATGAATTGCAGTGCACAAGCTTTGGCATGAACGCTGCATTGTGTGAAGCCGCACAAGAAATGGAATCCCTATGGGTCAACTTCAAACTGTTCGGCGTACTGGGGCTGACCTTGGTCTTTGTTTTGGCGCAGGCCTTCTGGATTGCACGCCATGCCGAACATCCGCAAGAATCCGAATCAACCGATCACTAATTCACTGAACCCAAACATCATGCTCTACGCCATCATTTCTGAAGACATTCCAGAGAGCCTGGAAAAACGCAAAGTGGCGCGTCCGCGCCACCTCGCTCGCCTCGAAGAACTCACCAATCAGGGTCGACTCATTCTCGCCGGCCCGCATCCTGCGATTGATAGTCCAGACCCGGGTCCCGCAGGTTTCAGCGGTAGCCTTGTTGTCGCTGAATTTGACGACCTCGAAGCGGCACAAGCGTGGGCCGATGCCGATCCTTATGTCGAAGCGGGCATCTATGCGCAGGTAACCGTTAAGCCATTCAAGTTGGTGCTGCCATGAAGCCGGAAGAACGCATGGCAGCCATTGAAAGCGCGCTTAAGGCCACTTTCAAAGATCTGACTCGCTGCGAGGTACAAGACGACTCCCACGAGCATGCCGGTCATCGTAGTCACGGCGGCATGGGACATTTCACCGTCCGCCTGACCAGCCCGGACTTTGCCGGTAAGAGCCTGATTCAGCGCCATCGCATGGTCTATGCGGCGCTCGGCGAGCTCATGCAGACCGACATACATGCGGTCAGCATCGACACCGACACACCCTAGTTCCCTCTCGGCATGGCGTTTCAAAACCCAACGCCCGCCGAACTTCAGGCCTTTCTCGCCCGCATCCACAGCATTGCTGTGTTGGGTCTTTCACCAAACCCCGCGCGTCCCAGCCATGGGGTCGCGCGCAGCCTGCAACGCTTCGGCTACCACATTGTTCCCGTGCGTCCGGCCGTTACTGAAGTTCTCGGTGAACCCGCCGTTGCTTCATTACAAGAACTGAATACACCCGTCGATTTGGTTGACGTGTTCCGCGCGCCGGAGCATGTGCCCGCAATTGTGGATGCGTGCATCGACTTGAAAATCCCTGCCCTCTGGCTGCAAGATGGCGTTATTCACGAAGAGGCCGCCCAACGCGCACAAGACGCGGGCCTCTTTGTGGTGATGGATCGTTGCATCTATCGCGACTACATGCGCTGGGCAGACGAGATCGCTGCATTGCGCACATAAAGAACCGAAGAGTTCGAACCACAACAGGAGGTGCACCATGGAGAGCGTCGAGAATACGCCGCCCCTGGTCTTTTTAGCGGTGCTTTATCTTGCACCGACGATTTATGCGTTTGCGCGTCGACTCCGCAATCGCTGGTCCGTGTTTCTTTGCAGTTTCTTGCTCGGCTGGACCGTCATCGGCTGGGCCGTCGGCTTTGTCTTCACCATCATGAATGACTGGAGTTGTCGCTTTGATCGCATCGTTCCGATCGGCGGCAAGCTCGGCGGCTACAACTGTTGTTTGTTGCCACTCCTCAACGGAAAGAAGAAAGATCTGCCGTTAAAGCGCGCTTAGAACATTTATTACAAGGTCGCCGGAGTTTTTCTTCCGGGTTCGCTCTTCGCCATCCATGGCACGCTCGACGATCGACGCCCCGGAATAAAAAACTCCGACACCCTTTCTGTCTTATCGGGCCAGTAACTTTGCTAAGTCGGTTTCAGAAAGCACCGCCACCCCCAAGGCTTTTGCCTTCTCTAGCTTAGAGCCAGCATCCCGACCTGCGATGACCGCCGTCGTTTTCTTCGACACACTGCCCGCAACCTTCGCACCCAAGGCTTGTAACGCAGCCTTGGCTTCATCGCGCGTGAACTGCTCCATGGTTCCGGTCAGCACATAGGTGTTACCCGCGAGCGGAAGCTCTCCCGCATCCGCCTGTGGGACGAGATCCGGCCAACGCACGCCTGCTGTTCGCAGTGCAGTTATGACTTCTTGATTGTGTGGCTGGGCAAAGAAGGTATGAATATTGTGCGCCACTACGGGCCCTACATCCTGAACCGCTTGCAGCGACTCTTCGTTTGCAGCCATTAGGTTTTCAAGGCTGCCATGGTGCATCGCTAGCTGCCGCGCCGTGGCTTCACCGACCTCCGGAATCCCCAAAGCAAATAAGAAGCGCTCCAGCGTCGTATCTTTGCTGCGCTCGAGCGCATCGAGAAGATTCTGTCCGGATTTCTCTGCCATACGCTCGAGCCGAGCGACTTGTGAGAGCTCCAACTGATATAACGCAGCGGGCGTTTTTACCCATTCCAAATCCACTAACTGCTCAACCAGCTTGTCACCCAAGCCCTCAACATCCATCGCCTTACGCGAAGCGAAGTGACGAATCGCTTCTTTGCGCTGCGCTGCACAAAACAAACCGCCACTGCAGCGCACCACCGATTTATTCGCCTCACGCAACACCTCAGATCCGCACACTGGACAGGCGTCCGGCATCTGCCAAGCTTGTGTATGGGGCGGGCGCAACTCGGTACGCACCTGCACCACTTCAGGAATCACATCCCCAGCACGGCGGACCAAGACGGTATCGCCCACCCGCACATCTTTGCGCCGCACTTCGTCTTCGTTATGCAGGGTTGCATTGGAAACGGTCACACCACCGACCAGCACTGGTTTTAAGCGTGCGACCGGTGTCAGGGCCCCGGTACGCCCGACTTGGACTTCAATGGCCTCAATGGTTGTGGCCGCTTCTTCGGGCGGGAATTTCCACGCAATCGCCCAACGTGGCGCTCGCGTGGTACTCCCTAACTGTTGCTGAAGACGTAGAGCATCCACCTTGAATACCACACCATCAATCTCAAACGGCAGCGCACTGCGCTGCTCTTGAACTTCGGTGTGATAGCGCAAAGCAGAGGCTGCATTCGAGTCAAGCTCAATGCGCTGCAACCATTGGCTGACCGGGAGGCCCCATGAACGCAGCTGTTCAAGTCGAGCGCTATGCGTCTGCGGCAAGGCGCGCTCATCCCCACTCACGAGGTTGTAGGCATAAAAACTAAGCCGGCGCGTTGCAGTGATGCGTGGATCTAGCTGACGCAAACTTCCTGCTGCGGCATTGCGCGGATTGGCAAAGCGCTTCTCACCACGCTGTTCTTGCGCTGCATTGACGCGCTCGAAGTCGGCCTTGCGCATAAACACTTCGCCACGCACCTCCAGCGATGCCGGCCAGCCTTCGCCGAGCAAGCGCAAAGGAATGCTCTCAATGGTGCGCACATTCGTGGTGACATCCTCACCGGTACGGCCATCGCCACGCGTTGCTGCACGCGACAAAATGCCGTTCTCATAGCGCAGACTCACGGCTAAGCCATCCAACTTCGGCTCAGCAGAAATCGCCAAAACTTGGCTGGCATCCTCCATCTCAAGTCCATCGCGGACGCGACGCACAAAGTCTGTAAATTCTTCCAGACTAAAGGCGTTGTCTAAAGACTGCATTGGCGGGTCATGCGCCACTTCGGCAAACCCAGAAACCGGCGCACCACCGACACGCTGGGTGGGTGAATCCGAGGTAATGGCGTGTGGATACTGTTGCTCAAACGCCTGCAAGGCACGATAGAGGCTGTCGTACTCGGCATCCGAGACTTCCGGGTCATCGAGCACGTAATAACGATAGTTATGATGACGCAGCTGCTGCCGCAGGCTTTCAATCTGCGCGGCAATTTCTGAGGAAAGGTTTGAGGAAGATGCGCTCACCGATTGCGCGCGGAATTATCGACGCTTTTGCTCGGCGCGGCGTCGTTCCACTTCTACTTCGTGCAAAAACTCGCGCACGACATCGCGCTTTTGCTGTAACGCTTGTGCGCTCAATGGATTGCGCCGCTCATCGCGCACTTCCCCACCCAGGTCATGGGCCAAAGCCTCCGCGGCCTTGAGCATCTGATCAAAGGCCTCATCGCCCTCCATCAAAACCGGCAAACGCAAAAAGAAGGCCACACCCGGCGTCGAGAAGTCATGGGTGAGCTCAGCTTCAGCAAGCGTACCTGGCTTCACCACGTTCGCGACGGTGAACAAGGAGCCAACGCCGTCCGCATCTGGACGGTAGAACACCTGAAGATTATTCGCCTTGAGGTTATGCGCATGAAAACTACGCAATAAGTCCGGGCCTTCAAAACGATCGCCTTGCTGCGCCATCACTGTGAGCGCAATCACCATTTCCGGGCCGTCTGATGGCGTTGCCATCGCCTTTTCAAACGCCGAGGGCTTACCCGGCTTGCGCTCATCTACAGCGGTATCCGTAGACTGCGGGTCCATACTCACATCCGGCAGGTCATCCAAATCATCAAGACCGTCCAGCGCACGCATGTTGATCGAAGGCTCTACCGGTTTGCCCGCAGCCTTACCCACTGAAGTCACTGTCGGTTTTTCAGCGCGTTTACGACGCGCACGGCCACCGACCCACAGCAGGACCACAACCACCAAACCCAAACCGAGAAGACTGAGCTGTAATGCTTCCATATCAGGCCGCCGCCATATCTGCTGCCGCATCCACATCCACTGCGACGAGGCGCGAGACGCCCGGCTCATGCATGGTCACACCA
The DNA here is from genome assembly GCA_964654355.1 of uncultured Piscirickettsiaceae bacterium. Classification (GTDB taxonomy): domain Bacteria; phylum Pseudomonadota; class Gammaproteobacteria; genus CAZZIQ01. The sequence continues at coordinate 47,690 of CAZZIQ010000003.1, read as the reverse complement.
CTGAGGTGCTGCGCAATTTCCATGGTGGGTTTGCGGTGGGTAATAAAGATGAACTGAACACGTTGTGACATTTCATTCACCAGTTTACAGAAACGCCCAATGTTAGCGTCATCCAGTGGCGCATCCACTTCGTCAAGCATACAGAACGGCGCCGGGTTCAATTCGAAAATCGAGAAGACCAAGGCCACCGCAGTCAGCGCCTTTTCCCCGCCGGAGAGCAAATGAATACTGCTGTTGCGCTTGCCAGGCGGACGTGCGATGACATTCACACCCGCATCCAACAAATCTTCGCCGGTGAGCTCAAGGTAGGCATGCCCGCCCCCAAACAAACGTGGAAAGTTCTTCTGCAACCCCGTGCTAATGAGATCAAAGGTGTCTTTGAAGCGGGTACGCGTTTCCTTGTCAATACGGCGAATCGCACCCTCCAAGGTTTCCAACGCGGACACCAAGTCGTTGTGCTGCGCATCCAGATATTCCTTGCGCTCGGACTCGGTTTGGAATTCTTCAATCGCCGCAAGGTTGATCGCGCCCAAACGCTGAATACGCTGATTGAGCTCAGCCAAACGCGACTCCCAATCATCGGCATGCGCGTCTTCAGGCAAGGAAGCTAAGATCTGATCACGATCAGCGCCAGCTTCTTGCAGTTGTTCCGCTACGGTCTGCTGACGCACCCGCATTTCTTGCGCGGCAATGCGCAAGGTCGTGACTTGTTCACGCGCCTGGTTGACCGAGGCTTCTTGCCCTGAGCGCGATTGCTCTGAACTACGTAGATCATGCTCAACCGAGGCCATCTGGGTCCGCGCATCCGTCAATTCACGCTCAACCACACGACGCGCTTCCAGTGCGGTTTGCAACTCCGCTTCCAATTGTGGCAACGGTCCCTGTGCTTGTTGCAGATTTTCTTGCAAGGTTTGTTGGCGTTGGTCAGCGTCAATCAGCTGCGCATCCACGCGCTCCAAGCTGCGCAGCACGGATTCATGCCGGCTACGTGCCGTTTCTAATTGCAAGGTGAGGCGATGCAATTGATCTTTACGCTCGCCTGACGAACGGCGTGCCTGGTCCAACATGCTGCGCAGACTCTCACGCTGCTGTTCCAATTCTTGGCGTTTTTGATTCACCACGGCCATCGCTTCGGTGGCCTGCTCCAGCGTGACACGCGCCTGCTGAATTTCAGTTTCGGCGGTTTGTAATGCCTCTTGCAGCTCCGCACGCTCATGCTCAAGCTGGACCACACGCTGCTGCGCTTGGGTGATGCGATTGCGACGACTGGACAGTTCAGCCTGATGACGCGAGGCCTCACGCGTCGCTTCACCGATCTGTTGCTGCAACTGCTCACGGGCCCGCTCATGTTGCTGCAATGCTTCACGCGCACCTTGCAACTGTGCTTGCAATTGTTCGAATTCTTGCTGCGCCCGCTCCAGACTCGTACGGGTTTCCCGCAACTCGGCTTCGCGCTCAATCACGCTGCCCTGATCTTCACCACGATCCACGCGTGACCAATTCGGTCCAATCCATAACCCTTCGCGGGTTACGATGGATTGGTGCCGTGCCAACTGAGCGCGCATTGTCATCGCCGCATCCAGGTCTTCGGCAACAAACACATCTTCGAGCCAGCTCTGCAGCGGCGTGTCGGTTTGTACCTGCTGCGCCAGCGAAGCCCCAAGACTGTTGCTCGCCGCAGAAACCGCAGCAGCACTTCGATGAATCAAACCAGCACGACCGCGCTCAATACTCGGTAGATCACGCAATAGATCGGTTTCTTCATCCACCACCACAGCATCGAGCTGCATGCGCAATACGGTTTCAACCGCCCGCTCCCAACCCGGTGTCACTTGCAAGGTTTCGGCAACCCGCGGCGCTTTGTCTTTACCGCGCGCACGCAACCACTCGAGTACACCACCCCGCTTGCCCAAGGCTTCGCCTTGCAACGTTTCAAGCGAGGCGACACGACCTTGCTGCTGCTGAATCTGGGAACGCAACGTGCCGGCCTCGCGATCCAGTCGCTCAACCTCGCCACGTTGCTGCTGAATCGATTGCAGCTGATCTTGCTGCTGCCCCTGCAATTGTTGCAACGCCGATTCGCTACTGTGCACAGTCGCTTCCAGCTGCTGCAGAGCCTCTTCGCCGGTTTGACCTTGCAGCTCGCTCAGCTCTTCGCCGATGCGCGCAATACGGCGCTGCTGCTGCAACTGCTGTTGCTCCAAGTGTTGAATACGCGCTTGCTCAACATGCGCTTGGCGCTCTGGCGTTCCGGCATCGCGACTGAAAGCATCCCACTCGGCTTGAAAGCGATTCCAGTCCTGCTCCACCGCATCACGGCGCTCGCGCGCTTCTTTGGCTGCATCTTCTGCACGCACACGCTGTGGTTCAACTTGCGCGATCTCGGCTTCGAGCAACTGCTTGCGCTCACGATCGGCTGCGCGATGACGCTGCGCTTCGGCCTGCGCCGCTTGTGCTTGTTCGAGGTCTTGCTGCAATTGCTGCGCACGCTCACGCGCTGCGTTCAAGGTTTGTTCGACCCGCGCAATATCGGCGCCAGCCGCGTAGTAACGCCCCTGCACCGAACTCAGCGTCTCTTGCGCCTTGATTTGTTGCTCGCGCAATTCTTCGATACGGGCTTCCAGTTCACGCAGTTCAGCAATGCGCTTCTCCACCGCGACCTCGGCTTCGCGCACCGCTTGCGCTTGTTCCGCGACATGGGTTTCCAGTGCGCGCCAACGCAAGGCCAATAACTCGCTTTGGAGCCCACGCTCTTCTTCTTTGTAGGCACGGTACTTGGTTGCAGCTTCGGCTTGGCGCTCCAAACGACGCAACTGCTTATCCAACTCTTCCCGCAGGTCGTTCAGGCGATCAAGGTTTTCGCGTGCATGCCGGATGCGGGTTTCGGTTTCGCGCCGACGTTCTTTGTAGCGCGAAATCCCTGAGGCTTCTTCAACAATCAAACGCAGGTCTTCTGGCTTGGCCTCAACGATGCGCGAGATCATGCCCTGTTCGATGATGGCGTAGCTGCGCGGACCCAGACCGGTTCCCATAAACACATCCATAATGTCGCGCCGGCGACACTTGGTTCCGTTTAGGTAGTAGTTGGAGGTGCCATCGCGCACAACCTTGCGCTTGACCGAAATCTCGCTGAACGCACCGTATTGGCCGCCGAGCTTGCCTTCGCTGTTGTCGAAGACCAATTCGACACTGGCCGCACTGACCGGCTTGCGCGAGGTGGTACCGTTGAAAATGACGTCCGACATGGAGTCGCCGCGCAACTGCTTGGCCGAACTTTCACCCATGACCCAGCGCACGGCATCGATGGTGTTGGACTTACCGCAACCGTTCGGGCCGACGATGCCGACAAGATTGCTGGGGAATGGGATCGTGGTGGGATCAACGAAGGATTTGAATCCGGCGAGCTTGATGTGCTTGAGGCGCATTCCCTGCGTTTCCCCTAACCTTCCGAGTGGTTTTTGTATCCCCGCTTGGCGCGCCTCGGGCCGCCGAAAAGGCTGCCGTTGCACGCGCTGCGGGGTATGATTCTGGCCCACGATTCTACGTCATCTGCCGGCCGCTGCGGGACAAAAACCTTACTGCGGGATGGAAAGAATCTCTCTTTTTGAATCAACTGGATGCGACCACAATATGTCTAGCCAACCGAGCAAAACTCTCGAAGTCTTCGATAATCCGGCACCTGAAACCGATTTCGTGATCCGGATTCGGATCCCTGAATTTACCTGCCTCTGCCCAAAAACTGGGCAGCCGGATTTCGCCACGCTGTATCTGGAATACATCCCAGAAAAGCACTGTGTCGAGCTGAAGTCTCTGAAGATGTACATGTGGTCGTTCCGTGATGAAGGCGCGTTTCATGAAGCTGTCACCAACAAGATTCTTGCTGACCTAGTCGCAGCAACGCAGCCACGCTTCATGCGCCTTACCGGCGACTTTTATGTACGTGGCGGCATCTACACCACTGTCGTGGCCGAACATCGTGACAAGAATTGGAACCCACAACCCCTGGTTAGCTTGCCGCCAGCCGGCAACTGGCAGCAGTAAGCGTCTGCTCTGAACGCACGTCTGAACGCTCGCACCCAACTCGGCATTGACGTCGGCACCTCCGCGGTGCGGGTGTGTGCCTGGGATCCACTCGCGGACATCAGCGTACTGGCGCGCGCCGATCTAGCACCCACGCATCGCCAAGGTACGCACAGCGAACAAGACCCTTATGATTGGTGGCGCGCCTTGTGCGTTGCGATGGATGACTTGTTCATGCGCATTCCCGGCGCGCGCATTGCTGGTCTCAGTCTTGATTCCACCTCTTCAACTTTGCTGCCTATTGACGCAAGCGGCACTCCACTCGCCCCTGCACGCCTGTATGACGACGCGCGTGCAATTCATGCTGCAACTCAAGTGGAAGCCGTCGCACCGCACGACAGTGGCGCGCATGGTGTAACCAGTAGCTTGAGCAAATGGCTACAGTGGCACAACGAAGGGCTCGCGAACAATGCACACGTCGTACATGCAACCGATTGGCTGCTCGGTCAGTTGTGTGGTGTGTATGACGTCACCGATGAGAACAATGCGCTCAAGCTGGGCTATGACCCGGTACAACGCGCATGGCCGATATGGTTAGAAACCCTCGGCATTCATCGCACAACACTGCCGCGCGTCGTCGCGCCGGGTACGCACATTGGCGAACTGCATCCCGAGTTGTGTCAACGCTGGAACCTGCCGCAAAAAACGCCAGTGTATGCAGGCACGACGGATAGCACCGCAGCCTTCCTTGCTGCGGGCGCACAACGGCCCGGAGATGCTCTTACGGTGCTGGGTTCCACGCTGGTGGTGAAGGTGCTCTCACGCAAACCCGTGTTCGCGCCGGAATACGGCGTCTACAGCCATCGCTTAAGCGACCTCTGGCTCGTTGGTGGCGCATCCAATTCGGGCGGCGCGGTATTACGTCAACATTTCAGCGATGCAGAGATTCATGCACTGACACCGCAACTACGTCCATCACAGCCCACGCATCTAAACTACTACCCACTACCGAAGCCAGGCGAGCGCTTTCCGCACAACGATCCTGCATTGCAACCACGCCTCACACCACAACCCATAGATCGCGCGCAATTTTTGCAGGGGATTTTTGAAGGCATCACGCAGATTGAAGCCGATGCCTATGCACGACTGGCCGAACTCGGCGCCGATCCGGTGCAACGAATCTTTAGCAGCGGGGGTGGCGCACAAAATCCAGCATGGACAGAAATTCGTCAACGCTTATTGGACAAACCCCTGCTACCCGCACGGCGACGTGAAGCTGCATGTGGTGTCGCCAAACTCGCCAGGCCCAGCGCGCCGCACTAACGACAAGCACATCAAGCTATGCGTGGCGCAAGGCACGCGCGATCGTTTCAATATCGGGAAGGCGGCTGAGCACATCCACTGCAACCACTGGCACACAACAACCGGTGTTACATCGCGAAGGTTGGCGCAACACATCGATCCGGTTCACCAACACGGTATAGGGACGCGAAGCCCGCACCCATTGCGGTGCCGTCGGGTCGTCTTGCAGCCACTCCTGCCAAACCGGCGTTTGCCCCGCCACCTCACAAGCCGCACGTAAATTCGTTCGCAAGACCTCTGCATCACTTGTCGCTGCGCTGGGCAAGACCACATCCACCTGCACGGCCATCTCAACTCCCCGCTGGTAAGAACGAACGCAAGCGCTTGAGACCTTCCTCAATGCGCGCAATATCAACGGTGTAGGCAAAGCGCACATGAGTGTGCGCATGATGCAAACCAAAGTCGGCACCCGGAGTAATGGCAACACCAGCGCGCGTTAAAACCTCACGACTCCAAGCTTCACTCTGCTCGGTGAAGCGCGAGGCATCCGCATAGAGATAAAACGCGCCCTGCGGGGCATGCACAATGTCAAAACCAAGCGCACGCAATTCTGGCAACAGCACATCACGGCGTTGTTGGAAGATCACCCGCCGCTGCTCAAGGATGTCTTGTGTATCCGGCTGGAACGCGGCAAGTGCGGCATATTGCGCAGGCGTAGAAGCCGCTAAGAACAAGTTCTGCGCAAGGCGATCCAACGCATCGACTGCATCACTCGGCGCAACCATCCAACCAACACGCCAGCCGGTCATACCGTAGAACTTAGAGAAGCTGTTGATCACCCAGATCGACTCGTCCAGCGCAACAGCGGTGACCGAATCGTTTTCATCATAGATGAGACCGCGATAAATTTCGTCAACCAACAGATGCCCGCCCAACGATTGCACAGTCTGATGCAAGGCCTTGAGCTGAGCTTGCGGAATCAGCATCCCGGTAGGATTGGCCGGCGAGGCCAGCATCAAAACCTTGGTATTGGGCTGCCATGCCGTACGTACTTGCGCAGGCGTAGGAATGAAATCATTCGCGGCATCCACCGCAAGTGACTGCACTTCTACATTGAGGAAACGCGCAAAGTTGCGGTTGCAGGGATACCCTGGATCGGTCATCAACAAACCATCGCCGGCATCGAGCAATACACCGAGGGCCAATAACAATGCGCCGGATGAACCCGGGGTTATCACAATGCGTTCAGATGGAATGGCCCGCCCAGTCTCACCTCGGTAGTGCGCAGCAATGGCTTCCCGTAATGCCGTCAACCCCACAGCGGGGGTGTAGTGATGCTTGCCCGACTTCAGCGCCGCCATGCCGGCATCGACAATGGGCGGCGGCGTGAGAAAGTCCGGTTCACCGATTTCGAGATGCACGATATCGTGCCCCTGCGCCTCGAGCTGCCGCGCCTCCGCGAGCAACTGCATCACGCGGAAAGGCTCGATGCTCTCCGTACGCCGGGCGTAGGACACGTCGCTCTACCTAAACGGCCGCTCGTGCATGCAAGGCACGCATGAAGTCGACTGTGACCCAGCGCACTTCCGGTAGTGGCGATTCGCCCCCCACAACAGTGAAAGCAAGCTCGGGTTCGCCAAAGGTATCCAGCACCAAATCTGCTCCCGCCACATCGTCATCGCGGGTGTAATCGCTGAGCGTAACCAATACAGGCAGCTTGGCAGCCTTCGCGGAGCGCACACCGTTGCGCGAGTCTTCCAGCGCCAAGCAATCGGCGGGCGTCAACCCAAGCTTTTGCATGACATAGTCATATACGTCGGGGGCCGGCTTCTTTGCTGGCACCATATCCCCCGCACCAATCACTTCAAACCAGTCCATCGCCCCCGGGAACAGGCTGTTATCCAGCAACGCTTGCACATTCGGCAACGAGGTTGTGGTAGCAATGGCAAGGCGCAACCCAGCGGCACGTGCCTCTTCCAAAATCCGGCGAACCCCGGGGCGCAGTGGAATCTGGCCCGACTCCATACGTTTCACATAACGCGCGGTTTTGTCTTTGTGCAGTGTCGCCGCAAACGCAACGAGATCCGCCACGGCTGGCATCTTCGGCTGATGGGTTTCGACAAAATGGCGAATGCGCTCCTTGCCGCCGGTCACCTTGAGCAATTCGGTATACAACGCGGGGCTCCACTCCCAATCCAAGCCGGCGGCTGCGAAGGCCTCGTTGAAGGCTAAACGATGCGCTTCCTCGGTATCTGCGAGCGTGCCATCCACATCGAATAGCAAGGCCTGAAGATTCTTTGCAGTCATGCAGGGCTCCGTAAACGTGAAAAAAGCGACATTCTGGCACAGTAATTGCGCCCCTCTCCTCTTTCTGGTATCAAATGCCGGCTTTTGCGCCAGTCGGCGATGATTTCACGCCACCGCTGCCGCACTTACCCCGCGTGTTGCACGTCCACAGGAGTCCGGATCCCCATGGCAACTGCTAAGAAAAAGGCCGCACCGAAGAAGGCCGCACCGAAGAAGAAAGCTGCTGCAAAGAAGGCTGCGCCGAAGAAGGCTGCGACCAAAAAAGCGGTCGCAAAAAAAGCTGCAGCCCCAAAAGCGACCGCAAGCAAGGCTGCGGCGGTGAAAAAAGCTGCAGCCCCGAAAGCGGCTAAGAAAGCGACCCCAACAAAAAGCAAGCCTGCTCCACGCAGTAGCAATAGCCAGCACATGATCGTAGGTGGCATCGCACCCTACGCCGAAAAGAAAAACGAAGATTACATGAGTGCCACGCAACAGCAGCACTTCCGTGAAATCTTGCAGGCATGGAAGCAGCTGCTGATCCAAGAAATGGATGAGACCGTGCACCACATGCAGGAAGAGACGATCAACCTGCCGGATCCTTCTGATCGCGCAACCCTCGAAGAAGAGTTCGCCTTGGAACTGCGTACGCGTGATCGTGAACGTAAATTGATCCGCAAGATTGATGAGTCGCTTGCAGCAATTGATCGCGGCGATTATGGCTATTGCGAATCCTGCGGGATTGAGATTGGCATTCGCCGTCTTGAAGCACGCCCGACGGCAACGCTGTGCATTGACTGCAAAGAGTTGGATGAAATTCGCGAGAAATCACGTGCTTGATGGATGATTCTGTCAAAACCAAAAACGGGAGCTTTCGCTCCCGTTTTTTTATGTGTCCATTGGATGGCTTCGCTTACTTATACAGGCGTATCCGTAGGCGGCAGATCAATTTCGTCACAATGCACATCGTCATGAATCTTGAGGCCATTACTGGTCGCAAAATCACGGACAAACTTCCACATTGAGGGATCTCGCTCATATAGGCGAGGCTCAACCACGAGGCATCTCTTGCCATCACGTGTGATTGGGCGCAGACAATCGCGATAACGCATACGTCGATCTTTTTCATACTGCGCCAATACACCAGAGAGCCGCTCAGCCCAATCACTCGGCCGAAACACTGCCCCATCCGCACGGCGGCCTTCAATCACCATACGTGCGACGGCGGTCTTGTGATCGTCTGCATCGTTCGACGCGCTCATATACGGACCCCAATCCTGCTTCGGTTTTGTTGCCGTGCATCCTGAATGGATGCCCAAGAGTGGCATTATAGGCAGATGCCCGACTACATCGGACGCTTTGCGCCCTCGCCTACCGGCCCTCTACACCTCGGCTCTCTCGTTTCCGCCCTGGCCGGCTGGCTACGAGCGCGCCAAGCCCAGGGAGAATGGCATCTGCGTATTGAAGATGTTGACCCACCCCGCATCGCAGCGGGAAGCTGTGCTGCAATCTTGGCCAGCCTTGATCGCCATGGCCTGCATTGGGATGGGCCTGTGGTCTACCAGTCGCAACGGCAAGAAGCCTATGCGGCAGCAATACAGCAACTTGAGCTCCAGTTGTTTCGCTGTAGCTGCACCCGCGCCGAACGGCGCGCGCAACAAGAACAGCTCGGGCATACACGCTACCCAGGCACCTGTCGCGCGGGAATTCCAGCTACGCACACCAATCGACCCACTGCATTACGTTTACATACGCCCGCTGTGCAGCTGGAGATCGATGATGTCTGGCAAGGCCCACAAACCTGGTATCTACCCGATGCCCGCGGCGATGTCGTCGTGCAACGTAGCGATGGCGTGTATACCTACCCATTGGCCGTGGTGGTCGACGATGCCACGCTCGGCGTGACGGAAGTCGTTCGCGGATTCGATTTATTTGAAGAAACCCCGGCCCAGCTGGGTCTCCAGCAGGTATTGAACCTACCCCAGCCCACCTATGCGCATCATCCGTTGCTGATGCAGGATGGACAGAAACTGAGCAAACAAAACTTAGCGGCGCCCCTTGATGACACGCAAGCCGTGCAAAACTTGCGCCTGGCCCTCCGCGCACTTGGGCTCGCGCATGCGCCCCAGTTTGATCGCCCCACTGAATTGCTGGACTGGGCGCGCCGACACTGGGATCCTCTGGCATTGCGTCAGCACACCCTCTCCCTTCTTGAAGACTTGTATGAAACCTGAACCCTCATCCAGCCCTTACCTCGACAAACTGCGCGGCAGTTTCCAGGGGTTGCTGCAGTGGACCGATTTCGATGGGTTCTGGGAGCAACTGCGTGCACAAGTGGCGCACGCACCCAGCAACGACAGTGGCTGGTATGTCTATGCGGTTGGCGAAATGCCACCGACTCTACCTGCGGATGTGGAAACCTTCCTGCGATTCCTCGATGAATCACAGGCTCTTCTCCACAAAGAGCATGAAGAGTCGTATTGCGGCATCGTCTACGTGGATCGAAGCGATGCGCCGCAAATGATTAAGGTCTATGATCCATCCAATCTGGGCGTGAGTTGCGGCTCCAGTGACAATCCGCCGCTGCCCGGCTGGGTTGTGAGCAAGCTAGCGCCCATCGATCTCCCTCATGCACTGCAACCGCCACGCAATCGCCAGCGTTGGTGGCAACGCGTTCTGGGCTAGTGCAGCATGCCGCGCAAGCGTGATTCCCTGACACTAAAGAAACCTGCGAAAAGCAAGGTAAAGCTGCGCGATCCCTACGCGCACAACGGCTTGGCTAGCGACGAAATGCCGGCTGCGGAATTCGAACTGAATGCCGATCCCGAACCCAAAGAAGACGCCGCATTGTTTCGCGCTGCCGTCGCCGATGTCACGCCGTTACACGCCGAAGAATCGGCGCGCACCGGAAAATCAAAGCCAGCACCGATTCCTCGACAACGCCTGCGTGATGAAGCCGAAGTGCTCGATGACAGCCTGTCCGATCATTGGGACCCGGCCGAGATGGAAACTGGGGATGAGTTGTTCCATGTGCGCGATGGCTTACCCAGTTCCACCTTACGTCGGCTTCGTCGAGGCGCCTTCAGCATCGCGGCCGAACTCGATCTCCATGGCTATACCCTGGATCAAGCCCGCGCTGCGCTCACACAGTTTTTGCATGATGCCCCGCGCCGGGTGAACTGCTGCGTGCGCATCATTCACGGCAAAGGTTATGGATCACCGCAAGGCAAACCGGTCTTAAAAAACATGCTGAACCGCTGGCTACGCCAGCGCGATGATGTGGTTGCGTTTTGCTCAGCCCTACCCCGCCACGGCGGAACCGGCGCCCTCTACGTCCTGCTCAAGCGGCGCATTTAGCTCAGAAACCGTGCCGAGCTCGTGCAGTAGAGCGGTAGCATAGCTACCCGACGGCAAAGAAAACTCAAGCTGCAAGACCGTATCTTCGCGCCACTGCCAGCGCAAATCAGGCAGCGCAATCCGCAAGGCGCGACGATCTTGATCTACGCGCGCACGACGCAGTGCAGCAATCCAATCTTGTTGGGTTTCAAGTTGCTGCGTTTCCCACACCAAGGCCTCGGCCTGCGCCAAACTCTGGCCATCGCCGACCAGCGGTGCCGTAGGATGAACCTCCAAAGCCTGCACGCGGCGCTGTATCTCTGCATCCACCTCTTCCACAACAAACAAAGCGCTGCGACCATCCAGCTGCAACACCTCGCCTCTGCGCGCTTGGTTCCAGGTTCCATCTTCAATCCGTGCCGCTAATAATGCGTTGAACACCCACGAACGCGCGGTTGAGAACATCAAACCAAGACGATGTCGATCGCGCTCACGCCGACCGCCAATCACCACCTCACGTGCCCGTGCCACATTACTGCCATTGCGCCCGAAGCGTTGCGCACCAAAAGCATTAGGCACACCGCCTCGCTGAATCTGCTGCAGGCGTTGCTCAATTTCCGCACGGTCACCGGCTACATCACGCAAGACCAACACAAAGCGATTCCCAGTCAATGCGCCACGCTTCAGCTTGCGCGGATGCGCAATCGCCTCAAGAACTTGTAACCGCTCACCATTCAATGCCTGCCAATCCGGATGTGCCTTACCCTGCAAATTGACCGAGAACCATTGCTGGGTCACTGCATCACGATCTTTCAGCCCGGCATAGCTGACTTCGCGCGGCGGTACATCCGCATGTTTAGCGATTAAACGCGCAACTTCATCGGTATTGAGTTGGCGTTTTTCAATATGTAACCACACATGATTGCCCTCACCTTCCGGCAAGGTCACCGGAATCTCAAACACCTGAAAATCTTGTGGCGAGGTACGGATGTGAAACTGCGCAACGGACGCTCCCCATGCGCGGGAAATCTCTTGAGGGAACATATGTGCTTTCAGACCGAGTAATTAATCTTCATCGAGCAGTACGACGGCATGCGCCGCAATGCCTTCTTGTCGACCCACAAAACCGAGGCCTTCGGTGGTCGTCGCTTTTACATTCACCCGATCGAGTGGGATCGCTAGCAGTGTGGAGAGCTGCGCACGCATGGCCGGAATATGAGGTGCCATCTTCGGGGTTTGCGCAATCAAGGTGAGGTCCACATTACTCACCTGTAGATGCTTCGCATGCAACTGACGCAAGGCCTCGCGCAGGAACACAGCACTGTCCACATCTTTCCATTGTGCATCCTGGTCCGAAAACAATTGTCCAATATCGGGCAAGGCTGCGGCCCCCAACAAGGCATCCGTTAACGCATGCAGGGCAACGTCGCCATCGGAATGCGCGCGCAAGGCTTGAGAGTGCGCAATGCGTACACCGCACAAAATAATCCCTGCATCCGACGCTGCCTCAGCAAAGGCATGCACGTCATAACCGTGACCGATGCGCATGCTCATGCCTCCTTGGCAATAACCTCAACCTGCGCCGCTGCAGCCTTGGCGCGGGTACGACAATCCAAATTAACTTTCGCCATACTTTGCACATCGGCATCTTCAGCTAAAGACGCATGTGCTAACGCCACGCCCATACGCCGACGCATGAAAGCCTCAGGCTTCCCAAACAAACGTAGATCAGTGTCCTTCGTGCGTAGCGCCTGCGCCACTCCCCGATAAGAAACCCCGCGCGCCTCAATGCCACCATAGATCACCGCACTGGCACCGGCCGCGATCCGCCGCACGTCAACCGGCAGCCCCAGGATGGCGCGCGCATGCAAGGCAAACTCAGACTGACGCTGCGTTACCAACGTTACCAAGCCCGTATCATGCGGACGCGGACTGACTTCTGAGAACCACACCTCATCCCCTCGAATAAACAGCTCAACGCCAAAGATACCGAGGCCACCGAGCGCACCCGTTACCGCTGCTGCAATCTCACGTGAACGCTGCAAGGCCAGAGCCGACATCGGCAGTGGCTGCCAGCTCTCGACATAATCCCCTTGCTCCTGACGATGCCCGATGGGATCACAGAAATGCGTTTCCACGTCACCTTCAGCGTTCAAGGCACGCACCGTGAGCTGGGTAATCTCGTACTCAAACTCAATACGCTGCTCCACAATCACACGACCGCGATGTACTCGACCACCGGACATGGCGTAATCCCAGCATTTCGCAACCTCTGTCGCATTGTTGGCCGTGGATTGGCCCTTGCCGGAGGACGACATCACCGGCTTGATGATGCAGGGATAACCGATTGCATCGGCCTCCGCTTGCAACTCCTCCAGACTGTCAGCGAAGGCATAACCTGAGGTCGCCAAGCCCAGCGTCTCAGCCGCTAAGCGGCGGATGCCTTCACGGTTCATGGTCAGTTGTGCGGCACGCGCAGTCGGAATGACTACCGAATCGCCAGCAGCCTCCACCTCAGCCAAGACCTCCGTCGCAATGGCCTCAATCTCTGGCACGATCAGGTGCGGCTTTTCCTGGGCAATCAAGGCACGCAGCGCCTGCGGATCACTCATGTCGAGTACACGAGCGTGATGCGCAACGGCATGGCCTGGCGCACCGGCATAGCGATCTGCCGCAATCACTTCTACGCCGAGGCGCTGCAGTTCAAGAATCACTTCCTTGCCCAACTCGCCAGCACCGAGCAACAACACGCGCAGCGCGCTGTCACTTTCAGGTGTCCCAAGTACGGGGTCTTGCGCATCAAACGGCATACAAAGTCCTTATCAGGATAAGGACTGGCTACGCAGGATCTGTTCAGCCAGCGCCCAGTCTTCCGGATGGGTAATTTTGAGGTTGTCGGCGGCAGCCTGCACCAAATGCGGTTGCACACCCATGCACTCCATTGCCTGCGCCTCATCCGTAACCACGATGCCCGCTTCGCGCGCTTGCTGCAAGGCATCACGCAAGGCCTGCAAGGGAAACATTTGCGGCGTAAGCGCACGCCAAAGCTGTTGCCGATCCACGGTTTCCACAATGCGCGCCGTCTGATTTGTCTGAGTCGCGCGCTTCAACGTATCCGCAACCGGTACAGCAAGAATGCCACCGATGCCCTCGCGTGTCGCCACATCACGCAGCCGGACGATGTCGTCCAGCCGCACCAACGGACGCGCAGCATCATGCACCAACACCCAATCTTCCGGCGCAGCTCGCGCATGGAGATGTTCTAACGCAGCCAAGACTGAATCGTTGCGCTCTGCGCCCCCAACACAGGTCACGAGTGGCCAACTACGTGGCACCTCGATTTCCGCCCAAAACGGATCTTCATGTGCCAGCGCAATCACACCGCCGGCGATATCCGGCACTTGGTCCAATCGATTGAGCGTGTGCTGGAGCATAGGTTTGCCCGCCAGCGACTGATATTGCTTGGGTCGATCACCACCGATACGGTGGCCGCCCCCTGCTGCAGGAATTATGAACCAGGTCCGCATCGTAGACCCTCTGCCACAATGGAAGGCGTGGTTTGATTTTCAGACGCAGGATCATTGATCAATTGCACGTACAACTCGTCCGGCAAGATCATGCCCAAGTCATAACGCGCACGCTCTTCCAGCGCCTCTTTGCCCGACTCGAGATCCCTGAGCTCAGCGCGAAGTCGTGCATTGCACTCGTCAATCCGTTGGTTTTCTGCCGTTTGTGCGTCAATCGCTTTACGCAAACTAGAGGCTTCACGCAACCCACCATCTGCAAACCAAAGCCGAGCCTGCAGACCAAGCAAGAGCAGCGACAACAGGATGACCCAGGCCCAGCGTCGCACCGGTCTTCAACGTTGCGCTAGCTGCGCATCCGCGGCAGATGAGCGAAGGCTGCCTGACCCGCGTACTGCACGGCCGAACCCAAGGCCTCTTCGATACGAATGAGCTGGTTGTACTTGGCTACACGATCCGAACGCGACAGCGAGCCCGTCTTGATCTGACCCGCGCCGGTTGCCACAGCAAGATCCGCAATGGTGGTGTCTTCAGTTTCACCCGAACGGTGCGAGACCACCGCGCTATAGCCGGCTGCATGTGCCATATCAATCGCTTCGAGCGTTTCGGTCAGGGTGCCAATCTGGTTCACCTTAATCAGAATCGAATTACCGATGCCCTTATCGATACCCTCGCGCAGGATCTTCGGGTTGGTGACAAACAAATCATCACCGACCAACTGTACGTCCGTACCTAAGCGCTCGGTCAGCAGCTTCCAACCTTTCCAGTCCCCTTCATCCAAACCATCTTCAATGGTGAGGATCGGATACTGCGCAACCCACGAAGCCAACACATCAATCATGCCTGCAGAATCGAGGCTCTTACCTTCGGCAGACAAGTGATACTTTCCATCCTTATAGAATTCTGAGCTTGCCGCATCGATGCCAAGATAAATGTCTTGTCCCGCCTTATAGCCAGCCTTCTCAATGGCTTCGAGAATGACTTCGATCGCTTCTTGATTGGAGCCAAGGTCAGGTGCAAAACCGCCCTCATCGCCCACCGCAGTATTCAGACCGCGACTGCCCAACACCTTCTTCAAAGCGTGAAACACTTCCGCACCCCAACGTACCGCTTCAGCAATGCTGCTCGCACCCACTGGCAAGATCATGAATTCTTGCAGATCGACGCTGTTATCCGCATGCGCGCCGCCATTGATGATGTTCATCATGGGCACAGGCATACGCAGCGTTCGCCCACCTTGAAGATGCTGATACAGGGGCACGCCCGCACTCGCTGCAGCGGCATGCGCACACGCCATGGAGACGCCAAGAATCGCATTCGCACCTAAGCGGCTCTTGGTCTCAGTGCCATCGAGCTCGATCATCGTACGATCGATCTCAACCTGCGCCGCAGCATCCATACCGATCACAGCGTTGGCAATTTCGCCATTCACATTGGCCACCGCCTTTTGCACCCCTTTACCGAGGTAACGTTTGGCATCACCGTCGCGCAGTTCAAGGGCTTCGCGTGAACCCGTGGAGGCGCCAGACGGAACAGCCGCACGACCCCGTGCGCCATCGGCCAACACCACATCCACTTCAACCGTGGGATTACCGCGAGAATCCAAGATCTCGCGCGCGTGAATACTCTGAATCGCAGACATGTTCTTCCCTGATGACAACGCGCTCTGAGTTAGAGCGTCTCTTCAATAAAGCCCGCCTTCTTGACGGTCTCATCCAATGTTTTCAATGTTTCCAGCAGCGCTTCCATTTGCCCTAACGGCCATGCATTAGGGCCATCACTCAGCGCACACTCTGGATTTGGGTGGGTTTCCATAAACAAACCAGCAACCCCAGAGGCAACAGCCGCACGCGCCAATACCGGGACAAACTCACGTTGACCACCTGAGCTACCCCCCTGACCACCGGGCTGCTGAACCGAATGGGTGGCATCAAATACGACCGGCGCACCGGTTTCTCGCATCACCACTAAGCCACGCATATCGGAAATCAATGTGTTGTAGCCAAAGCTCACCCCGCGCTCACAAGCCATGATCTGGTCATTGCCGACGGCTCGCGCCTTATCGATGACATTTTTCATGTCCCACGGCGCCAAGAACTGGCCCTTCTTAATATTGACCGGACGCCCCGCACGGGCGACGTTCTGAATAAAGTTGGTTTGGCGACACAAGAACGCCGGGGTCTGCAGCACATCGACCACTTCCGCCACTTCATCCAAAGGCGTGTCTTCATGCACATCGGTCAATACCGGCACATTCAATTCACGCTTCACCTTGGCCAAGATCTCCAAACCCTCGCTAAGACCGGGACCACGAAAACTGTTCGCAGAGGTGCGATTGGCTTTATCGAAAGAGGACTTGTAGATGAAGGGAATGCCGAGGCGACCCGTAATCTCTTTCAACTGCGCTGCGGTTTCGAGTGCCAAGGCTTCGCTTTCAATGACGCATGGGCCTGCAATCAAGAAAAATGGTTGTTCCAAACCGACTTCAAAATCGCACAAGCGCATAACAAGCTCTCCTTGAACTAGGCAGCCGATGCGCGCGTGCTGCGCTCAGCGGCATAGGCTTCAGCAGCCTGGACAAATCCGGTAAAGAGCGGATGCCCATCGCGCGGCGTCGAAGTGAATTCCGGATGAAACTGACAGGCAACAAACCAGCGATGCTCGGGATATTCGACCATCTCCACCAAACGACCATCGAGCGAACGACCCGAAATTTTTAATCCCGCCGCTTCAAGACGCTCGACATAACCATCATTCACCTCGTAGCGATGACGATGACGCTCGACAATCACGTCTTTGCCATACAAAGCGCGTGCCTTGGAATCCTCAGCGAGGCGGCATTCATAGCCACCCAAACGCATAGTGCCACCCAGATCGGTTTTATCGGTACGCTGCTCAACCCCACCATCGGCTTTCGTCCACTCGGTGATCATGGCAATGACCGGATGCGGGGTATCCACCTTAAACTCGGTACTGTGCGCGCCCTCAAGGCCAGCCAGATTGCGCGCGCATTCCACGACAGCGACCTGCATCCCGAGGCAAATGCCCAGATAGGGAATGTTGTTCTCGCGCGCATAACGTACGGTTTCGATCTTGCCTTCAACGCCGCGCTCACCAAAGCCACCCGGCACTAGGATTGCATCAAGTGCAGCCAGCTTTTCAAAACATTCCTGCTTGCCCGATTCGATTTCTTCGGAATCCAAATAACGGATCCGCACCTTAGCGCCGGTTTGAATGCCGGCATGGATCAAGGCCTCCGAAAGGGACTTATAGGACTCGGTTAGATCAACGTACTTGCCAACCATACCGATGGTAATTTCACGCTGCGGATGCTCAAGCGCATCAACCACCTTCTGCCATTCATGCAAATCCGCTGGCGGCACATCGAGACCGAGTTTTTCCACCACGATCTCATCCATGCCCTGTTCGTGCAGTGAGAGCGGAATCTTGTAAATGCTGCTGGCATCGAGCGCCGCAATGACTGCGCGCTCTTCGACATTCGTAAACAACGCAATCTTGCGTCGCTCGGTTTCCGGAATCGGACGATCGGCACGACAGACCAGAATGTCGGGCTGAATCCCGATGGTGCGCAGCTCTTTGACCGAGTGCTGGGTCGGCTTCGTCTTCAATTCACCCGACACCTGAATCCACGGCAGCAACGTCAGGTGCATGTACAGCACACGATTGCGTCCCAGCTGCAAACCCATCTGACGAATCGCTTCAAGGAAGGGTTGTGATTCGATGTCACCGACCGTGCCACCAATTTCCACCAGCGCGACGTCGTAACCTTTCGAGCCAACCTCAATCGCCTGCTTGATCTCATCTGTTACGTGCGGAATCACCTGCACAGTTGCGCCCAAGTAATCACCGCGACGCTCTTTGCGCAGCACGCGATCATAGATCTGGCCCGAGGTGTAATTGTTATTACGGGTCATGCGCGTACGCACGAAACGCTCGTAGTGCCCCAAATCAAGGTCGGTCTCGGCACCGTCTTCGGTGACGAAAACCTCGCCATGCTGGAACGGACTCATTGTGCCCGGATCCACATTTAGATACGGATCGAGCTTCATCAACGTGACTTTCAAGCCACGCGATTCAAGGATTGCGCCAAGGGATGCAGAAGCAATGCCCTTACCGAGCGAAGAGACAACACCACCGGTGATGAAGATATAACGCGTCATGCGTTGTCCAGGTCGAACCAGCGGGGGAAATCAGGGTGCGGCATGGGCGCCCATTGTCGGCGTTTCGGCCTACGCTTTCAATGAAAACCGACCGCGCATTGCGGAATCCAACCCGCCTCATCCGGTTTTGCACGGTATTCCGGGTCGATCCAGAGTGAATCCACCGCGACCAACCGCTCACCGTGCCACAGGCAAGCCAATCGCGCGCGTTCCCAGGGCGGGATTCCGGCCTCCTGCAGAAGGTTGCGCAGACGCCGACTCGGACGATTGGCGGCAGTCCGCATGCGTGCATTCGCCATCCAGCGGCCGAGCGACCAATCTGACGCAGCCAACCAAGCCTGCGCAATCCCCTGCCCCAGCGGCAGTGAACGCAGGGCCATCGGACTCGGTTGCCATTCGCAACGCTCAGGCAACGCTGATGGCTGATCAGCGGCCACCTGCACCCAATAGAGATGATCGCGATAGCGTCGTAATTGCGTGCAACCCGCTTCGGGATCCTGCCAGCTCAAACTTGGCTGACGCGAGGCATCGGCATGAAGAAATTGTGCGAGCGCTTCTTCCAAGCGCTTGCCACCAGGAAGGCGCACTCCACGCGCGCGCGCCGCTGCGCGCAGCAACAAGCGCTGTGCGGGTAGATCCAGCGCATACAGCGCAGCCAACGGCAAGCGTTCCGCCCCCAACTCGGCGCCCCAAGCAGCCAGCCATTGTTCGAAATGCTGCTGTAACACCTCTCGGGTGTCGGCCGCATGCTGCGCCACGGTGCCGAAACGCTGCGCCACTCCGGGCCATCGTGCCTCTAGCAAAGGCATGACAGCCTGTCGCAGGTAATTACGATCCAGCGAAAGGTCTGCGTTACTCGGATCTTCAATCCAATCCAGGTCATGCGCAGAAGCATTTTGATACAGCGCCCATGCCTGGAGGTCGGCGCGTTTTTGCTGCAACCATGGACGCAGCAACCACCCCTGACCCAACGCTGTCTTCGCCTCCATCGCTGCGAGTGCCTCGATACCACTGCCACGTAGCAAGCGCAGTATCAGCGTCTCGGCTTGATCCTCTTGGTGCTGAGCCGCAAGTAAAAGCGCATGCGGGCCAAGCACCTGCTTGAAGGCCATACGACGAGCCTTGCGCGCGGCTGCTTCGCGGCCTTCGCCGACGTGCGGTGTCGCGTCGACTGAAATGACAGTGAGTGGAATGTCGTGTTGCGCACAAAACTGTTCAGCATGCTCAGCAAAGGCGTCCGAGGCGGCCCAGCCATGATGAATATGAATCGCACGCAAGCGCTGTGATTGTCGCTGCGCTCGCAATAAACGTTGCACACACAACAACAAAACCGTGGAATCGAGGCCGCCGCTGTAGGCCACATGAATGGGCACTGTAGACGCGAAGGCATCCGCGTCTTGCAAGGCTTGCTGTAAATCAGTCAGTAGGCGAGCCTGCAGGCCAACAAACTCAGCCTGCGTAAGCGCCTGCATGGAGGAGTGCGCCGTGAAATGCGCAGAAGAATCAGCCGCTGAAGTTTCCATAGCTGCGCAAGCGTTGCATGCGCGAGGCAATCAAGTCATCCAATGGCTTCATACTCAGCTCATCCAAAGCTGCAATCAAAGAGAGGCGCAGACGCGCTGCGGCGCCAGCAGGATCACGATGCGCACCACCCAGTGGCTCATCGACGACTTCGTCGACCAAACCGAGCTCTTGTAACCGTGGCGCCGTTAGCCCCATCGCCTCCGCCGCGTCACTCGCCTTCTCTGCGCTCTTCCACAGAATCGAAGCGCAGCCTTCTGGCGAAATCACGGAATAGGTGCTGTATTGCAACATTTGCAGGCGATCACCAACGCCAATCGCCAATGCACCGCCGGAGCCACCCTCGCCAATCACGGTGGCGATGATTGGCGTGCGTAGCTTAGCCATGACAAACAAATTGCGTGCAATCGCCTCACTCTGACCACGTTCTTCAGCGTCCACACCCGGATACGCACCCGGGGTATCGATGAACGTCAGGATAGGCAAATTGAAGCGCTCCGCCATGCGCATCACACGAAGCGCTTTGCGGTAACCCTCGGGGCGCGGCATGCCGAAATTGCGCAACACTTTTTCTTTGGTATCACGACCCTTCTGGTGACCGATCACGATGACCGGGCGATCATCTAAACGCCCCATGCCGCAGACAATGGCTTTGTCATCAGAAAAACTGCGATCGCCATGTATCTCTTCAAAATCGGTCAGCAAGTGCTTGGCGTAATCCAGGGTATAGGGACGCTGAGGATGACGTGCTAATTGAGAGATCTGCCAAGCCGACAAATTCGAGAAAATGTTTTTGGTCAGATCTTCGCTCTTCCCGCGGAGCCGCTCGACCTCATCCGCAATATCCAACGCGTTGTTCCCACTGACGCGCTGCAGCTCTTCAATCTTGGCTTCCAGCTCTGCAATCGGTTGTTCGAAATCAAGAAAATTCAGGTTCATGCGTTCACTCTATAGCCGGTCTAACCACCGATGTTCCGGATCATGGTGCGGAAGGATACTCCAAACGCACATTGCGCTCGCCCAGCCAGCCGGCCAAGCGCTGCATCAAGCCATGTAAGGGCTGGATTTTCCATGTATCGCCGAGCTTGAGGCAGCCCTGTGCCTCGCCCTGACGCCATTGCACCAGCACCGGACAGCGCCCGCCCTCACGAAACGGCGCCAATAATTCTGCCAGCGCTTGGCTAAATTCGGGGCCCCACACCGATTCGGGCGGATGCAACACCAATGCCCGCGCATACCGACTGCGCGTCTGATCCAGATCCAACAACTCATCCACCGTCATCGCCAGTGCACCACTGTATTCGTCGACGGCCACTGGCCCCACGGCAACCAATACGCGGTCCCGCTCCAACAGCGTGCGGAAGCGCTGATACGCCTCGTTGAAGAGCTTCAGTTCGACTCGGCCAGTTCGGTCATCCAGTGTCACAAAGGCCATGGCGCCGCGGGCAGTTTGTCGAATCTGCAGCGCCACCACCAGACCCGCCACCGTACAACTACGATTACGATCGCCCTGCAAATTCCCCAGTCGAGTGCTCGCCACATGAGCAAGCTCACGCTCATAGCGATCAAAGGGATGTCCCGTGAGATATAACCCCAGCGTATCTTTCTCGCCGCGCAAACGCTCCTCTTCCGACCACGGCTTCACATCGCTCCACACCGCTGTTTCGGTCTGGCTCTGTCCCGTATCACCCACTGGCCCACCAAACAAATCCTCTTGTCCGCGGGCACGATCTTCGGCCTCACGCTCTGCGGCAGCCAACGCCAGCGGCAATGCAGTCAACAAAGAGGCGCGCGCAGGATAAGCAGGCTGATCATCGCTAGTTGCCACCAAGCTATCCAAAGCGCCAGCACGAATCAGCGCCTCCATCACTCGCTTGTTCACCTTGCTGTGATCGACACGGCGACACAGATCAAGCAGGTCAGCAAAAGCACCCTTCTCAGTACGCGCTTGGATAATCAGCTCAATTGCCGCTTCGCCCACGCCCTTGATCCCACCCAAGCCATAAACAATCCGTCCCTTCGGATCAACACCAAAGCGGTACTCACTGCGATTGATATCGGGCGAACGCACTTGCAACTGCATGCTGCGGCATTCTTCGATCAGGCCCACAACCTTATCGGTATCTTCCATCACTGCCGACAGTACCGCTGCCATGAAGGCTGCCGGCTCATGTGCCTTTAGCCATGCGGTGTGATACGCAACCAAGGCATAGGCGGCCGAATGCGATTTGTTGAAGCCATACTCAGCAAACTTCTCCATCAAGTCGAAGATGGATGTCGCTTGTTTGGGGTCGATGTCGTTCTTGGCTGCGCCCTCCATGAAGATTTCGCGCTGCTTGGCCATTTCTTCCGGCTTCTTCTTGCCCATCGCACGACGCAACAAATCCGCACCACCCAGGCTATAGCCTGCCAATACCTGCGCGATTTGCATCACTTGCTCTTGGTAAACGATGACACCGTAGGTCGGCTTCAGAATCGGTTCCAATAGCGGGTGCGGATAACTCACTTTAGCGCGTCCGTGACGGCGCTCAATGAAGTCATCAACCATGCCAGAGCCCAACGGCCCCGGCCGAAACAGTGCAGCAAGCGCAATAATGTCTTCAAAAGTCGAAGGTTGCAGCTTGCGCAAATAATCCTTCATTCCACGCGATTCAAACTGGAATACAGCCGTAGTATCACCACGTGAGAACAGTGCATAAGTATCCGGATCATCTAGCGTTAACGCTTCCAGTCGCAGCGGATCAACACCCTGCTCCTTACGTTTACGATTAATGATCTCGACAGCCCAGTCGAGGATGGTGAGCGTACGCAGGCCGAGGAAGTCGAACTTCACTAAGCCCGCCGCTTCAACATCATCCTTATCAAACTGGGTAACGAGACTGCTACCGCCTGATTCACAATAAATAGGCGAGAAGTCATTGATGTCCGATGGCGAAATCACCACACCACCCGCATGCTTGCCGGCGTTGCGCGGGAGTCCTTCCAAGGCTTGCGCAAGATCCAGCGTGTCGCGCACGTCATCTTCGTTTTTATAACGCTCCGCGAGTTCTTCGGATTCTTCCAGCGCCTTGGCCAGCGTCATCTTCAAATCGAACGGAATCAATTTCGCTAGACGATCGGCAAAGCCATAGGGATAACCTAATACACGCGCAACATCACGCACCACCGCCTTGGCGTTCATGCTGCCGAAGGTAATGATTTGCGAAACTCGATCACGACCATACGTTTCTGCGACGTAATCAATTACCTCATCGCGCCGTTCCATACAGAAATCAATGTCGAAGTCTGGCATCGACACGCGCTCTGGATTGAGGAAGCGCTCAAACAGCAACTCATAGCGCAAGGGATCCAAGTCAGTGATGCGTAGCGAGAACGCCACCAGCGAACCTGCCCCCGAACCGCGCCCTGGGCCGACCGGAATGCCGTGCTTCTTCGCCCAACGGATGAAGTCAGAAACGATGAGGAAGTACCCCGGGAAACCCATCTGCTCGATCACATCGAGCTCACGCTGCAGGCGCGCAGCGTAGAACGTACGCTGTTCAGTATTGAGTCCCTGCGGGTACAACTCAGGCAAGCGTTCTTGCAAACCCTCCTCCGCTTGTTTGCGGAAGAAACCGCTGAGCGTCATGCCGGCTGGAATCGGAAACTCTGGCAGACGGGGCTCACCCAACTGCAATGGTGTCGCACAGCGCCGCGCAATAGCCACAGTATTACTCAACGCCTCAGGGATATCCTTGAAACGCTTCGCCATCTCCTCAGCTGAGCGCAAATACTGATCTTCGCTGTACTCACGTGGACGATGGACTGAATCCAGCTGCCAGCCACCGCGAATACAAACACGCGCCTCATGCGCCTCGAAATCTTCTTGCTTCAAGAAGCGCACATCATTGGTCGCAACCACAGGAATCGTTAGTTTTGCCGCCAGCTTAAGCTGTGCATGCAAGACCTCTTCCTCGCCGGCACGACCCGTACGAATCAGCTCGAAGTAAAAACGATCGGCAAACGCCTGCTGCCAGCGCTCAGCACAAGTGCGAGCCAAACCCACATCATTGGCCAACAGCGCCTGTCCGACATCTCCGGCTCGACCGCCCGACAACAGCATCAAGCCATCCGCTTTCTCCAACAACCATTCACGTTCGAGCAAAGGCAAGCCCTGATGCTGGCCTTCTCGATAGCCGCGTGAAATCAACTGTTTGAGATGAAGCCAACCTTGTGCATTTTGCGCGAGAACAACCATACGCCACGGCTGAGTCGCATCTTCAGGGTTACGAATTCGCATCTCTGCGCCAAAGATGGGCTGCACACCAGCCTGCATCGCCGCGCGATAAAAGCGAATCGCAGCAAACAGATTGCCCATATCGGTCATTGCTACAGCGGGCATTCCCGCTGCCGCAACGGCAGCGACTAATTTCTTTGGGTCGATGGTGCCATCTTCCAGCGAATAGGCGGAATGCACATGCAAATGCACGAAGCTCATGCGCTTGTCCCTTGCAGCGCACGCCGTACCGGCGCAAAGCTACGGCGGTGCCAAGGCGTCACGCCATGCTCTTGCAGGGCCTGCAAATGCGCACGGGTTGGATACCCTTTGTGCTGCGCAAAGCCATAGTCTGGATAACGTTCGGCATAACGCAACATCTGCGCATCGCGCTCAACCTTAGCCAAAATCGACGCCGCCATGATTGCAGGATGTTGATCATCCCCACCAATCATGGCTTCGATTGAACCCGACCAATCAGGACAACGATTGCCATCGACACAGACGTGATGGGGCTTCATCTGCAGACCCTGCAAGGCTCGTTTCATCGCTAACAAACTGGCCTGCAAAATATTGATTGCATCAATCTCTTGCGCGCTCGCCTCTGCAATCGACCAACTCACGGCCGCTGTACGAATTTCCTCAGCCAGCTGCACCCGACGTTTTTCAGAAAGCTTTTTCGAATCGCGCAGACCTTCAATCGGACAAGCTGGATCCAAGATGACCGCTGCGGCAACCACGGGGCCCACCAAGGGGCCTCGTCCGACCTCATCGACCCCTGCTACACCCGCATATGCAGACCAATTGATTGAGTTCGCACTCATGTCGCCGTGCTCTGCATCAGCTGTTCCGCTAGAGCAGCAACCTTCACGGAGGCATCTCCCGCACCAAGTAAGCCACGAATCCGCGCGAGCTCACGCTGCTGCATTGCCGCACCTTCGGCCTGCAATAACGGTCGTAAGGCGGCGAGGATGGCATCGGGATTGGCACGATCCTGTAACAACTCAGGAACAGCACCCTGCTCAAGCAAGATATTGACCAGAGACACATAAGGAATCTTGACCAAACGCGAAAAGATCGCCCAGGTCAGTGGTGCGGCGCGATAGACAATCACCATCGGCACTTCGAGCAAGGCCAATTCCAAGGTCAGTGTTCCAGATGCCGCAATGACAGCATCACAGGCCTCAGCAACCCGCGCACTCTCCCCGCGCACAATCTGCAGTGGCAGCCCTACAGCTAACGCCTCTGTATACAAGTCGTCTTCAAGGCTTTGCGCTTGCGAGAGCACAAACTGTACAGACTCATTCCTCGCGAGTTGACGCGCAGTCTGCAGCATGACGGGCAACAAGCGCTCCACTTCGCTGCGCCGACTGCCTGGAAAAAGACCGATGGTCTTGCGTGCGGGCTCCAACCCTAACTCTGCGCGCGCCACTGCGGGAACATGTTGACGATAGAGTGTCCGAGCCAGCGGATGACCCACATGGGTCACAGGAACATGGGCATTTTGATAAACCTCAACCTCAAACGGAAACAACACGGCCATGTGTGAGACGACGCGTGCGATTTTATAGACACGCTTCTTACGCCACGCCCACACCTGTGGACTGACGTAATACAACACCGGGATTCCGAGCTGGGTCGCAGTCTTGGCAAGTTTGAGATTGAAATCGGGGACATCGACCAAGATCACCAGATCCGGCCGGCGCTCACGCAAAGCAACGCGCAGTCGCTTCAGCAAGCGCAGCAACCGCGGCAGCTGCTTGAGCACTTCAATCAGCCCCATCACCGACAACTCTTCGCTACGCGCAACCGGCTCTACACCCGCGGCACGCATGGCAGGCCCAGCCATGCCAAAAATCGTTAATGAGGAGTCCCGTTGCTGCAGCGCATGTACAACGCCAGATGCCAGCAGATCTCCGGAGGCTTCGCCGGCAACCACGCATACGGAACGTGGAGCGGAAACCGTAGACATTAACGAATGATGGTCGCGCGCCCGCCGCGATTGTGCTCAATGAATGCGATAAAGCGCTGAACTGCAGGCGCATCCAGAGCCAACGGCTGCATTTGTGTGAGCGCCTCGTCCATACCCAAACCTTGGGTATAGAACAATTTATAGGCTTGGCGCAGCGCTTTCAGTTCAGCATCACCAAAACCATGGCGCTTGAGCCCAGTGAGGTTTAGGTTCTTTGGCTTGGCCATGTGGCCTGAAACCAGAAGATACGGCGGCACGTTTTGGTTAATCACACTACCCATGGCGCTAAACACATGTGCACCAATGTGCAGGAACTGACTAACGAGGGTAAATCCACCCAAAATGGCGAAGTCATCAATCTCAACATGCCCCGCCAACGAAGTGTTGTTGACCAGAATAATGTCATCGGCCAACAAGCAATCATGTGCGATGTGAACATAATTCATGATCAGGCAACGATTGCCGATACGGGTAAGTCCGCCTCCAGGAACCGTGCCGCGCTGCACTGAACAATACTCACGGAAGACATTGTCATCACCAGCTTCCAGACGCGTGTCTTCGCCATGGAACTTCAGATCCTGTGGACCTTCACCAATACTCGCGAACTGGAAGAAGATATTGCGTGCACCAAAGACGCTTGGGCCACGCAGCACCACGTGAGGACCGACCACACAGCCGGGACCTAATTCAACATCCGCTCCAACAATCGAATACGGCCCAACCCGCACATCGTCCGCCAGCTTCGCCGTCGGATCGATGATCGCAGTGGGATGAATCCGCTGCTGCGGATCGGTCCAGGGTAAGGCCTCTGCAATCGGCATGAGCAGCTCGTTACACGTCCAGCTCTTTCTCGGCACACATCAGATCTGCACTGGCCACCACTTGACCATCGACCTTTGCCTCTGCCTTGAATTTCCAGAGGTCACGAATACGGCGCGTCAGCTCAACCTCCAAAACCAATTGATCGCCCGGCTCAACCGGCTTGCGAAAGCGTGCATTATCGATGCCCACAAAGTAATACAGCGACTTGTCGGTCGGTAGATTGCCATTGGTTTGGAAAGAGAGGATGCCGGTCGCCTGCGCCAAAGCCTCCATGATCAACACACCCGGCATCACAGGCGCATGCGGGAAATGTCCCGGAAAGAACGGCTCGTTGATGGTCACATTTTTGATTGCGACCAAACGCTTGCCGGGCTCAACCTCGAGCACTCGATCCACCAGCAAAAAGGGATAACGATGCGGCAGATGCTTCAGCACTTCATGGATATTCAACTCAGTCATCTCAACACTCCAGCGACGCCAAAGAGGGTCTAATTCAGTTACGTCTGATTGTTCTTGTTAGGTGGGCGCTCGTTCTTAAGCGCTTTCTTCATTCAGGGTTTGTTTGGCGAGAGCGGCCTCGAGTGCCTCCACCCGCGCCTGCAATTGCTCAAGGCCATGTACACGTGCCACCGTTCGACGCCATTTGCGATTCGCTTCTGCCGGCAAGCCCGAAGAGTACACGCCGGCTTCGCCGATCGACTTGGTGACCATCGCCTGTCCGGTGAAATGCACGTCATCCGCAATCTGCAGGTGCCCAGCCACACCGGCCTGGCCTGCCACGGTACAACGCGCACCAAAGCGCGTGCTGCCGGCAATACCAACCTGCGCCGCAAATGCACTGTTCTCACCAATACGCACGTTGTGGGCAACCTGAATCAGGTTGTCGAGCTTCACACCATCTTCAATGACGGTGTCGCCTAGCGCGCCACGATCAATGGTCGTGTTATTACCGACTTCAACCTGGTCACCCAACACCACTCGCCCGAGCTGGGGAATCTTGACCCAGGTCGCGCCATCGCGCGCAAAGCCAAAACCGTCATCACCAATCACACAGCCCGCATGCAGCAGACACTCACGACCAACCACGCTACGACCGAGTAGAGTCACCCGCGCAACCAGTCGT
Organism: uncultured Piscirickettsiaceae bacterium; assembly: GCA_964654355.1. Lineage (GTDB taxonomy): Bacteria > Pseudomonadota > Gammaproteobacteria > CAZZIQ01. Next base: position 19,351 of record CAZZIQ010000003.1, on the reverse strand, counting down.
GAACCTGCCCCCACAACACAGGCTTCACCGACATAACTGAGTGGGCCAATATAGGCATCCGCAGCAACCTGCGCGCCCGCAGCAATCACAGCATTCGCAGCAATATGCGCGCTTGGATCAATCTTGGCGCTTGCATCCACCACCGCACTGGGATGAACCCCCGGCGTAACCATCGCCTCTGGGAACATGGTCTGTGCCGCACGGGCATACCCTAGATACGGGTCCTCCATCAGCAACGCAGGGCCAGAGAAATGCGCGGCATCCACCGGTTTCAAAATGACGGCAGCAGCTTGGGTCTGCGCGAGATGATCGCGATATTTCGCACTCGTCAGAAAACTTAACGCCGTCGCGTCGGCCTGATTCAAAGGTGCGATGTGATCCACCCGAATTGCGCCGTCGCCACGCAGCTCTGCGCCAATCGCTGCCGCAAGATCGTGCAGCGTCCAGGCAACAGCAGACATCATCGGAGGCTTCTTAAATGAGGATTATTTGTCGGCCTGCGACTTCAACAAGTCGAGCACCTTGACCGAAATATCCACACGCTTGCTGGCAAACAACACACCCTCGCTGACGACAAGATCATATTTCTCATCATTGGCCACCTTATCGATGGCTTGCGCTACAGCACGTTGCAGCTTGCGCAGCTCTTCGTTACGGCGCAGCGAAAAGTCTTCGTTGAATTCCTCACGCATACGCTTGATGTCGCGCTTCAAACGAACCACTTCAAGCTCCGCATTACGGCGACGATCAGCGCTCATGATTTCTGCATCACGCACCAGCTCTTCTTCAAGCTTGATCAGTTCTTTTTGTTTTTCCACGACCTTGTCGTTGCGCGGCGCGAACTCTTTCTCCAGCTTTTGATTCGCCTGCTCTTTTTGCGGCGCCTGATCCAAAACCTTGGACACATGCACAAACCCAACTCGAATTTCAGCCAGCACGGGAGTCGCAAACAAAGAACTGCCGAGCAACAGCCCCGCACTTAACCAACTCAACCCTGTATTTTTAGCACTCATGTCAACTCCTGATCCTTGGCGTAGCTCGCTGGCAAATCTTAAAAGGTACGCCCCATCGTGAATTGGAAGCTCTCGGTTTCATCGCCGGATTCGTCATTCAGCGGATAGGCAAAGGCAAAGTTCAGTGGGCCTACCGGCGATAGCCAATTCACCTGCATCCCGGTCGACATGCGCAAATCGCCCGGATCAAAATCCGTCGCCTTGGCGTAAACATTACCGACATCGTAGAACGCACTCAGGCGCACACCCTTGACGTTATCCATAAACGGCACCGGCAGGATGACCTCGGCATTGGCCACAGTCTTCAGATTGCCACCCAAAGGCTCACTCAATGAATTTTGTGGCCCTAGGGTATTGTCCTTAAAGCCACGCACGCTGCTGATGCCGCCGGCATAAAACTTCTCGAAGAATGGCAGGTCGTTCGTGTCGCCATATCCATCACCATAGGCGGCATTGCCTTTCAACAATAAGGTGAAGTCACGCGTCAGCGCGTGATACCACTGATGCTCGTAGCCCAGCTTGTAGTACAACGCATCACTGCCCGGGAAGGAGAACTCCGCAAAGGAGGTTTGGTAGGAGCCGGAATCTGGGAAGATGGCGCGGTTACGCGAGTCATGGCTCCAGCGGCCATTCAGCTGCAAGATATCGATTGTGCCCTTGGTGTTACTAGCTTCAGGATCCTTGGCGTTGTCACGAATAAAATCCGTACATTCTGTATAGCTCGTACTACCGCAAGTCATGCTCTGATGGGTATACCCCAGAGCACCACGAATCCGGTCGAAGTCATTAACCGGAATGCCGTAACGCAAATCTAAACCCAGCACATCGGTCGAATAGCCCGCCACATCCAATTCCGCTGCATCCGTTTCACGGAAATACGCGCCGTAACCAATTGCGACCCCATCCGGCGTGAAGTACGGATCGTCGTACTGAAAGCCATACTGCGTATTCGCTGCGGACGTATTCACATCAAAGCTGACGCGCTTACCGGTACCCAAGAAGTTGTCTTGGCTCACGCTGGTACTCAACACAATCCCTGAAGAGCCCGAATAGCCAAGGCCGGCCATCAAGTTCCCGGTCGATTGTTCGGCAACGGTGTAATTCACATCCACCAAATCGGTGCTGCCCGGAACGCGCGGCGTTTCTACCGAAACGTTTTCAAAGTAGCCCAGCTTTTCCAAACGTGTCTTGGAACGCTCAACCTCTGCCGTTGAGAAGCGCGCACCTTCAAACTGGCGCATTTCGCGACGCAGAACGGTATCCGCTGTACGCGTATTGCCTTGAATGTTGATCCGATCGACATACACACGCTTGCCCGGATCAATAAAGAAGGTCAGTTCAACCTCGTTCTTCTCGGTATTCTCTTCAGGAATCACATTGATGTTGGCAAAGGCATAGCCTTCATCCCCCAACACCTTCACCAGTGCGTCATTGGTTTCGACCACTTGCTGGCGTGAGAACACCGCACCATTTTCAATCTTGAATTCTTTGCGCAGCGTTTCTTCATCTACCTTGAGATCACCGGCCAGCTTGACCCCAGATACGGTGAACTGCTCGCCCTCGCTCATGTTCACCGTCACGAAGATTTCTTCACGATTGGGAGACATCGTAACTTGGGTTGAATCGATGCGGTAATTGATAAAGCCCTGATCAAGATAATGCGAACGCAGCGCCTCGAGATCCGCCGCTAACTTCTGGCGTGAATAACGATCGTTCTTGGTCAACCACGACAACCAGTTCGGTGTCTGCAGCTGAAACAAATCGAGTAAATCGTCTTGCGGGAAGGCGGTATTACCTACCAAGCGAATTTCTTGAATACGCGCAGTCGCGCCCTCACGTACGCTGATATCAATCCCAACACGATTCCGCTCAAGCGGGGTCTGCGTGGTTTCAATTTCAACGGCGTACTTGCCCTGGGCAAAGTACTGCCGCTGCAGTTCTTGTTTCACCTTCTCTAGCAGTGCGCGGTCAAATACCCGTCCCTCGGCCAAGCCAACTTGCTTCAGGCTTTCTTTGAGTGGATCGGTTTCAATCGATTTATTGCCACGAATCTGGATGTCCGCGATCGCGGGGCGCTCAATCACCGAAACCAACAAGACATCGCCGTCACGCTCGAGACGCACGTCCTTGAAGAAACCGGTACCAAACAAGGAACGAATCGCATCCCCCGAACGTCGATCATCGAAGGTATCGCCGACGCGCAGCGGCAGGTAGTTAAAAACCGTACCCGCAGAAATACGCTGCAACCCCTCGAGGCGAATGTCCTGAATCTGGAACGGTTCCACTGCCCACAGCGCCGATGGAAGCAGCATCAAAGGGAGCAGTCGCGCGGGTTTCAACAACATTCAGGTTTCGCTTTTTAATCAACTGAGGCAAAAATCTAGCGCGCCTAGGGTCCGAGAAGGCGCAAGGCATCATTAAATAGGGCCAAAAACATCAGGCCTAAAATCGCCGCCATGCCCACTTGTTGAGCAATCCCCTGTACGCGCTCGGACAGGGGGCGACCGCGCAGCCATTCTACTGCGTAGAAGAGGAGATGTCCGCCGTCGAGCACGGGGATGGGTAGAAGATTCAAAATCCCCAAACTCAGACTGATCAGGGCCAAAAACGCCAAAAACGGCGCCGTGCCTGCAGCGGCAGATGCCCCCGCCTGCTGCGCTATGGTGACCGGACCACCCAGCTGACGGGTGTCTTCGGCCCCCACCAACATGCGCCCCAGCACCTTCAGCGTCAGGCGAGTGATCTCCACGCTGCGATTCCAAGCCAAGACCATCGCCTCCAGCGGGCCCGACTGGACCGTTACCCGCATCTGTTCTGGAATCTCAAGCATGCCCCCCAAGGCCGCACCAATACGTCCGATACGCACACCACTGGCATCGGCACTCACCCGTGGCGTGAGCCACAGCTGTTGCTCAACACCCTCACGCAACAAAGTGACACGCATGCGTTGCTCCGGCGCTGCGCGCACTCGCAGCACCCAATCCTGCCAGTCGTGCACTCGCTCACCATTCACTGCCACGATCTCATCACCGCTCTGCAAACCCGCCTCGGCCGCAGCTTCACCCACCACAACCTCGCCAATCAGCGCCGGCTGTTGTGGACGCCAAGGCTCCAGACCCCATGCATCAAGCAACACCGTTGGATCCTGTGGCATGCGCTCCGGCATCGCCAAGACACGGGTGCGCACGACGCCATCGCCTTCATCCACTCCCAATAAAATCTGTGTATCGCCCTCCACACCGCGGAAGACCATGCTGCGCAATGCGTCTTGCCAGGTCTGCACGACTTCATCATCAACAGTGCGAATCTCATTACCGGCAAGCAACCCTGCACGCGCAGCCGGGCTATCCGCAATGACGGCACCAATAACAGGCTTAATCCCAGTGGTCGGTAAGAGATGCACCAACCAAAACGCAAAAATCGCAAACAAGAAATTGGCTAAAGGTCCTGCGAATACGATCGCGCTGCGTTTCGCCAATGACTGACGATTGAATGCATGCGGCAATTCGCCCGCAGCGACTGGGCCTTCGCGCTCATCCAGCATCTTCACATAACCGCCCAACGGCAATGCCGAGAGCGCATATTCGGTGCCATCACGCCCACGCCGCGACCACAGCACCGGACCGAAACCAATGGAAAAACGCAGCACGCGCACACCACACTTACGCGCAGTCCAGAAGTGTCCGTATTCATGTACCGCCACCAACAAGGCAATGGCAACCACAAACCCAAAAACGCTGCTCAGCAATGCATCCATCATGCCGCCTCGGCAAACCAGTTTCGCGTTGCTGCATCCGCAGCCAACACCCCTTCAAGCGTATCGACCGACCCCTGCTGAATCTGTTCCAGCGCCGCTTCAATCCGCTGCGCGATCTCGCTATAGCCCAGCGTACCCGCCAGAAACGCCGCCACTGCCATTTCGTTTGCCGCATTCAACACTACAGGCGCAACGCCCCCCACCACATCGGCCTCTTGCGCCAGACGCAAACAGGGATAACGCGCCAAGTCCGGGCGACTGAATTCAAGCACCTGCATCTGGAACAGATCGAGAGGCTGCACCCCCGCATCCATCCGCTCTGGCCAAGCCAAGGCATGAGCAATCGGGGTACGCATATCGGGCTGACCCAGTTGCGCAAGCACGGAGCCATCACGATACGCCACCATGGAATGCACGATGCTTTGCGGATGCACGACCACTTCAATGGAGTCCGCCGACACATCAAACAACCAACGCGCCTCAATAAACTCCAAGCCCTTGTTCATCATGGTGGCGGAGTCCACCGAGATCTTTGCGCCCATGTCCCAATTCGGATGTGCGATCGCCTCAGCAGGCGTCACTGCGGGCAGTGTTTCGATCGCACGCGTGCGGAAGGGTCCGCCCGAACCGGTCAACCAGATGCGTTCAATCCCAGCGCTCGGTAGTTGAGGCGAAGCACCCAATGCGCGCGCATCCAAAGCATGACTTGGCAGACACTGGAAGATGGCATTGTGTTCGCTGTCGATAGGCAACAACGTCGCCCCCGACTCTTGTACTGCACGCATGAACAGCGCACCTGACATCACCAACGCTTCTTTGTTGGCCAAGAGCACGCGCTTGCCCGCTTCAGCAGCAGCGAGTGTCGCCGGCAAGCCTGCACCGCCCACAATCGCGGCCATAACTTGGTCGACTTCCGGGTGTGCCGCGACCTTAGACAACGCTGCCACACCGGCAAGCACCTCGGTCTCGCCGCCATGCTTACGCAATCCAGCAGCCAACTGTTCGGCCGCATCGACATCCGCCATCACGGCATAACGTGGCTGATGCGCCAGACATAAGGCCTGCATGCGTTCGACCTGTCGATTCGCGGTCAAGGCAAAAACGCAATAGCGCTCTGGATGACGAGCGAGCACATCCAGCGTGCTCGCGCCAATCGAGCCGGTTGCACCAAGAATCGTGACGCGCTGCAAACTCACGCCGCCCAACCCGCCAAGATGAACAGAAGCAAGCCAATCGGTGCTGTGGCAATTTGACTGTCAATGCGATCGAGGATGCCACCATGCCCTGGAATCAGGGCGCCACTATCCTTGACATCCACGTTGCGCTTGAACGCGCTCTCCAGCAAATCACCCACTACCGACACTCCACTCAAGAGCACTGCAAACAGCAGCAGCAACATCAAGCGTTGTGGGTCATAAGGAGACTCCAACAGCAGTGGCGCGAAGGCAAAGGCAAACAACAACGCAGCAACATTGCCGCCGAATACGCCCTCCCAGGTCTTCCCCGGACTGAGCTTCGGCGCCAACTTACGCTGACCAAAGCGACGCCCGGCGAAATACGCGCCACTATCCGCAACCCACGATACGGCCAAGACAAACAAGACCCAGTACGGACCCAGTTGTGCGTCACTGTGTAACTTCAACAAAGCCAGCATCGCAGCAGGCAAAAGTAACGCACCTTGCAGCGCCACCATCCAGCCTCGCAGCGGAAAACGAGTTTTTGGAAAATCAGGCAACCAGATCAAGGTGGCCACCCATATCCACATTGCAGGCAACAGCCAATACCAGAACGAAACCGGGTTAAATACGAAGACCGCATAGATTGCGAGCAAGCCTGCAACAAACAACAAGCGAAGTGCAGGGTTTTGCAGTTGCGCCAAGCGCGCCCATTCCCAAGCCGCCAACGCCAGAACGCCTGCAAGAATCCATTGCAACTGTTCGGTGTTCGTGAACAAGATGGCGTAGAGCGCCAGCGGCAACAAGACAAGCGCAGCAAGAATTCGCGTCAACATGTTAGGCACCTCCGTTGGCTTGCACTTGCTCGCCGGTTCGACCAAAACGGCGCTGGCGCAAGGTGTAATCCTCCAGCGCGGCATGCAACGCCGTCTCGTTGAAATCGGGCCAATACAAATCAGTGAAATACAACTCGGTATAGGCCGATTGCCAGAGCAGGAAATTGCTAATGCGTTGCTCTCCACCGGTGCGGATTAATAAATCCGGTGCCGGAACATCCGCTAATGCAGTGAATTGATGCAACTGCTCAACACCGATATCGCGGCAAGCCAGCGACCCTTGCTGGACCCGCTGACAGAGCACTCGAGTGGCCTGCGCAATATCCTGCTGACCACCATAGTTGGCAGCAATGTTGAGGCGCAAGCGCGGCTGATCCACCGCGGTTCTTCGCTCTGCATTGAGCATGGCACTCTGTAATTCTTCAGCGAATTCAGCACGATCACCGATGAAACGCAGCGCGATTTGATTTGCGGCAAGCTCATCCACTTCGCGCTCAAGCGCACGCATGAAGAGATTCATTAATAAATCAACTTCTTCATCGGGACGGCGCCAATTTTCAGTACTGAAGGCAAACACCGTCAGCACTTGAATGCCTTGACGCACACAAGTCTCAATGGTTTGACGTAAACGCTCAACACCGGCGCGATGGCCCATTGCCCGCGGCTGATGCCGCGCTTTGGCCCAACGACCATTACCATCCATGATGATGGCGAGATGCTTTACAGGGGAAACCGCGTGTGTCGAAGGCATGCGCGGCAATATCAATGACGAAGCCTAGACCTCCAACAGGTCGGCTTCCTTATCCTTCACAATCTCGTCAATCTCTTTGACGAAGCGATCCGTAATCTTTTGGATATCGTCTTCTGTACGACGCGCATCGTCTTCACTGACTTCTTTTTCTTTCAACAACTCTTTCACATCGTTGTTGGCATCGCGGCGCACATTACGCACCGCAACCTTCGCATTCTCACCTTCGTTACGCACCACCTTACCCAACTCGCGACGACGCTCTTCGGTTAATGGTGGTAGCGGCACACGAATCAGGGTGCCATTCGTAGCCGGATTCAAGCCGAGATCAGATTCGAGAATGGCGCGCTCGATCTTGCCCACCATGTCTTTCTCCCACGGCGAAACCGCGAGCGTGCGCGCATCTTGCACGGTGACATTCGCAACCTGAGTCAATGGCGTTTCTGTACCGTAATAATCGACACGAACATGTTCCAACAAACTCGGATGGGCGCGACCCGCACGAATCTTCGACAACTCATTACGCAGGCTGTCGATCGACTTCTGCATCCGAGATTCGGCATCTTTACGAATGTCTTGCAACATAGTTCCTGGCCTCCTAGGCTGGATTCACGCGCGTCCCGGTCTCTAGATCTTCGACGATTCGTGTCAGATTACCGGGTGTCGTCATATCGAATACGCGCAAGGGCATCTTGTGCTCTTGGCATAGCAAAATTGCTGTGAGATCCATCACGCCAAGCTTACGCTCCAGCACTTCATCCAAGGTCAACTCAGTAAAGCGTGTGGCGCTTGGATTTTTCTTCGGGTCCGCATCATAAATGCCATCGACCATGGTCGCCTTGCAGACCACATCGGCACCAATTTCGATGCCGCGCAGACAAGCCGCCGTATCGGTAGTGAAGAATGGGTTTCCAGTACCAGCTGCAAACACCACAACCTCACCCGCATCCAATGCACGCAAAGCAGCTTCACGCGAGAAGTCTTCACAGACCTTAGGAATCGCCACTGCGGATAAAACCCGGGCAGGCGCCCCCGCGTTATTCAACGCATCGGCCAAGGCAATACTGTTGATCACCGTCGCCAGCATACCCATGCGATCACCGGTGACACGATGCACGCCCACAGTTTCGAGCGTGGCGCCACGACAATAGTTACCACCACCAATCACAATGCCAACTTGCACGCCTTTTTTCGCGAGCGCAGCGACCTCGACTGCAACACGCTGCAAAACCGCCGGATCAATCCCGCTGCCCTGCGCCCCCTGCAACGCCTCACCGCTCAGCTTGAGCAGCAGACGTTGATAAAGAGGTGCGGCCATGAGCGAGTTTGTGCGTTCGGCTTACAGGCCAGCTTGCGCCATCACTTCTTCAGCGAAGTTATCAGCCTTCTTCTCGATGCCTTCGCCCACTTCCAAACGTTGGAAGGCCACGACTGAAGCACCCTTCGACTGCAACAGCTTGGCGACGCTCTGGTCCGGATCCTTTACGAACGGCTGACCAAGTAGAGTCACTTCCGCCACATACTTGCGCATACGACCATCCACCATCTTCTCAACGATCTCGGCTGGCTTACCGCTTTCTGCGGCCTGCGCTGCAGCGATGTCACGCTCTTTCGCCAGAGTGCCCGCATCAATCCCACTTTCATCAATCGCAACCGGATTGGAGGCCGCGATATGCATCGCCAGATCACGCGCCAACTCTTCGTCACCGCCGTTGAGACCTACCAACACACCAATACGGCCACCGTGGGAATAGCTGCCGATGACACCCGCTTCAACCGTAACGAAGCGACGTACGGTCATGTTCTCACCCAGCTTTGCCACCAATTCCTGACGGCGCTCTTCTACGCTCTGCCCAGAAGCAAGCTTACTGGTCGTTACCGCTGCCACATCGGCCGGTTTAGTCGCCACAACAACATCAGCAATACCTTGTGCGAAATCGCGGAACTCGTCGCCCTTGCCGACGAAATCAGTTTCGCAGTTCACTTCGACCAGCACAGCGCCGCCGTTTGCTGCCGCAATCGCGATGACGCCTTCTGCGGCGGTGCGCGAAGCCTTCTTGTCGGCTTTCGCCAGACCGGACTTGCGCAGATTCTCAATCGCCGCATCCATGTCGCCATCGGTTTCTACCAATGCCTTTTTGCATTCCATCATGCCCGCGCCGGTCCGTTCGCGCAGTTCTTTTACCTGGCTCGCACTGATTGCCATTGCTCTAGTCCTGTTTTCAAAGTTCGAGAAAGGATCCACGCGTCGCGGGGTGCGGGGCGCGCAAACCCGAAAACCAAACCGGCCGGAACACAGTCCGGCCGGTGATGAAGCCAATTACGCTTCGGCTTCGGCAGCCTTTTCAGCCGGCTTGGCTTTAGCTGCGCCCGTCGTCACCGACGCACGACCTTCCAGTACTGCATCGGCTACGCCCTGCAAGTACAAACGAATGGCACGGATCGCGTCATCGTTACCCGGGATCACGTAATCCACGTCTTCCGGATTGTTGTTGGTATCGACCACACCAACGATCGGAATCCCAAGCTTACGGGCTTCGCTGATGGCGATCTTTTCGTACCCGATATCGATGATGAACAGTGCGTCCGGCAGACGGTTCATGTCCTTGATCCCGCCGAGACTGCGCTCCAGCTTTTCCAGCTCGCGCTGCAGATTGAGGCCTTCCTTCTTAGTCAGGCGCGCAATACGGCCATCCTGCTGCATCGCTTCGATGTCCTTAAGACGACGAATCGACTGTTTCACAGTCTTAAAGTTGGTCATCATGCCGCCTGGCCAGCGGTGATTGACGTACGGCATGCCGGCACGCTGTGCTTCTTCGGCAACCGCCTGACTCGCGGCACGCTTGGTACCCACGAACAAAACACTGCCACCCTTGGCTGCGAGACCACTCAGGAAGTTCATCGCTTCCTGATACATCGGCAGGGTTTTTTCGAGATTAGTGATATGGATCTTGTTACGCTCGCCAAAGATGTACTTCGCCATCTTCGGGTTCCAGTAACGGGTCTGGTGGCCAAAATGGACACCGGCTTCCAGCATCTGACGCATGGATACAGCCATGAGAGTTCTCCTGATGTTTGGGTTACACCTCCGCGCATCCCGATCCTCCAATCCCACTGAGCGAACTCAGCAAGACACCCGGAAAACCGTGTCGACACGCGTGTGGATTTAAAAAAACCTTCGCAGTACGGCCCTGTTACAGAGCTCTCCACCAAGCAAAAGCGCGCGGATTTTCGCACAAGAAGGGGTGCACATCAATTGAATCCTTCGCCCGAAAAAAGACCGTCCGTTTTGGCCTTCTCCCCCCATCACGGACAAAAAACGATAGGATCTAGAGCCCTTCTTTCACTCAGCGGAAAACTAGGCCCACCATGGCGATTGAGATCAAACACGGCGACGACATCGAAAAAATGCGGGTAGCGGGCCGTTTGGCCGCCGAAGTGCTGGAAATGATTGCGCCACATGTGCAGGCCGGCATCACCACGGACGAGCTCGACCGGATCTGCCATGACTACATCGTCAATGAGCAACAGGCCATTCCCGCCCCACTCAACTATCACGGCTTTCCGCGTTCCATCTGCACCTCCGTCAATCACGTTGTCTGTCATGGCATCCCCAGCGATCGCACCTTGAAAAAAGGCGACGTGGTCAACCTCGACATCACCGTGATCAAGGACGAATTCCACGGCGACACCAGCCAGATGTTCTTCGTCGGCGAACCGCCGGTATTGGCAAAACGCGTTAGCGACGTCGCCCGCGAATGCCTGCTGCTCGGCATTGGCATGGTGCGCCCGGGCGTCCATCTTGGCGACATTGGCCATGCCATCCAGCAACATGCAGAAGCCCAACGTTTTTCTGTCGTACGCGAATACTGCGGACACGGAATTGGTCGACGCTTCCATGAAGACCCGCAGGTTCTGCACTATGGCGAACCCGGCACGGGCGCGATCCTCGAAGAAGGCATGACCTTTACCATCGAACCCATGGTCAACGCGGGCAAACGTCAGGTGAAACTGCTCGGTGATGGCTGGACCGTGGTCACGAAAGACCATTCCGTCTCCGCCCAGTGGGAGCACACCATTTTGGTCACCGCCGACGGACATGAGGTACTAACCCGGCGCCAGGATGAAACGGATCTGCCCTAAGCCGCCATGCCAACCCCTGCCCCGCCTAGCGCCCTGCGACTTCCAAGCCTTAGTGACTGGCGCAGCCGGGTTCTTGCCCGTCCTGAACTAAGCGAACAGCGCGGCCTACTCGCGGAATTACGCACTGCACTGGGCGAAGCCTTTCTGAAAGGTCGCTCCTCCACTGAATTGGTGCGTATTCACAGCGATTTCATCGATCAATTCCTGATCGAACATGCGACAACCTGGCTCGCAGATCCCAACATTGCCCTGTTTGCTGTCGGAGGTTACGGACGTGGGGAACTGCATCCCTGGTCGGATGTGGATTTGATGATCTTGATGCGCACAGCCCCCACGCCAGACCAAGCGTTGGCCTTGCAAACCTTTCTGACCTTCCTTTGGGACTGCGGCCTCGAAGTGGGGCATAGCGTACGCACGCTTGCAGAGTGCCAACAGGAAGCACGCCAAGATGTCACGGTTATGACCAACTTGTTGGAAGCGCGCCTGCTGCGCGGACCCGATGACCTTCCTGGCATCCTCGCGGCCCTGCTGGATCCTGCCGAGGTCTGGCCCAGCCCTGCCTTCTTTGAAGCCAAGGTCAATGAACAACGCGCACGCCATCGCCGCTTTAATGACACCGCCTACAACCTCGAACCCAACCTTAAGGAAGGTCCCGGTGGCCTGCGCGACATTCAAATCCTGAGCTGGGTCACCCTACGCCATTTCGGCAATGGTGACTTCCGCAGTTTGGTTGAAGCAGGGTTCCTCAACGAAGAAGAACACCACACCTTGCAACAAGGCCTGCATTTCTTATGGGATGTCCGCTATGCCTTGCATGTCCTTGCCGGACGCCGTGAAGACCGCTTGCTGTTCGAGCATCAACGAGCGATTGCGGTGCGCTTTGGCTACGACGGCGCCGATGCCGCGCAAGCCATCATGCCGTTCATGCGCAACTACTATCGGGTCGTGCGCGAGCTCTCCGTACTGAGTGATGTGTTGTTACAACATTTTCGTGAGACCCTACTCGAACCCGCCCACCAAAGCCTGCTGCAACCCTTAGAACATGGCTTTGGTGTCTTGCATGGTGATCTCTTGCTCATGGATCACCACGGCTTTGCCGAACAACCCAAGCGCATCTTGCAGTTGTTCCGCCTGATGCAACAACATCCGGAAATTCGCGGCGTGCGCGCACAAACCTTGCGCGCCTTGCGCCAAGCACGCCACCTGATCGATGCCGACTTCCGCAGCAACCCGGAACATCGCGCATTGTTTATGGCCCTCTTACGCGCACCCGAAGGCGTGATTGCTGCACTACGACGGATGGCGCGTTACGGCATCCTCGGCGCCTACCTGCCCGCCTTTGGGGATGTCACCGGGCTGATGCAATACGACTTGTTCCACACCTACACGGTGGACGAACACACCCTCTTTGTTGTGCGCAATCTGCGCCGCCTCGCCACGGCGCGCCACACCAGTGAATTCCCTCGCGCCAGCGCAATCCTGCAACGCCTACCGCACCCGGAAATTCTTTATCTGGCTGCGTTATTCCATGACATTGCCAAAGGTCGCGGCGGTGACCACTCGGAACTAGGCGCCGCAGATGCGCGCGGTTTCTGTCTCGATCATGGTTTGGATGCGCAAGCGGCCGGACAAGTTGCATGGTTGGTAGAAAACCACCTCTTGATGTCCTCCACTTCGCAGAAAAAGGATCTCAGCGATCCCGCCGTGATTCATGCCTTTGCGGAACGCATTATCGACACCCAGCGCCTAGACCGCCTCTACTTACTCACCATGGCCGACATGCGTGCCACCAATCCTGCGCTATGGAATGACTGGAAAGCGACGCTGCTCGATGAGCTGCACGGCGCAACGCGACGCGCCCTGCGACGCGGCCTCGATAATCCATTGGCAACCGCAGAGTTGTTGGAAGAAACCCGCGATGCCGCCCGTGCCCGCTTACGCGCACAAGGCGAAGACATCACTGCGGCCGAGGCCTTATGGAAAAAACTCGGTGACAACTATCTGCTACGCCACCCTGCCGAAGATATCGCCTGGCATACCCCCGCGTTGTTACAGCACCTGCAAGGTCCACATGCCGATCGCTTTTTGATTTTGGTTCGTGGTGCCAATGCGCGCGGCGCTACCGAAGCTTTTCTATATGGACCAGATCGTAGCGGCTTGTTTGCGCTCACCACACATGCGTTCGACCGGCTCCATCTCGACATCGTTGACGCGCGCGTAATCACCACGCCCGAAGGACTGTTCCTCAGCAGCTACATGCTACTAGATGAGCGTGGCGAACCAATCGAAGATCCGTGGCGGCTAAATGAACTGCAAGAAACCCTTGAACGGTCCGTACGCGACGCCGAACCACTACCGCTGCAAACACGCCGCCATACGCGCCATCAAAAACACTTCCGTCACCCGGTGCGCTGCGTTACCCATGCACTCACAGAGCGAGGTATGAGCACGCTAGAGCTCTACACCTCGGACCGCCCCGGCCTGCTCTCCGCAATCGCGGACGTATTTAGCGAATCTCAGGTCGATCTACGCGATGCACGCATCACCACCTTTGGCGAACGCGTCGAAGATTTGTTCTTCATCATCCAAAACGGTAAAGCATTAAACGACGGCGAAGCCCAGACGTTGTGCACGAACATCCAACAACGCGTCGAAGCGCTGTAGCGCTTTGGCTTAGGTTTCGATCCGCTGAATCCATTCCAGGGCATTGCCGTCGGGGTCACGACAGAACAATGCGGCGCGACCCGAACGGCTTTTTGTATACCCAATGCCAGCTGCATCCAAACGCGCCTGCAAGGCCTGAAGGTCGTCCACCACAAAAGCCACATGACGATCGCGTCCTCCATGCTCAGGACGCTCTGCAGCTCCATCAGGATTGGGAAGTTGTAACAAGTGCAACTGCAACCCGCCCGGCAAAATCATCCACGCACCGGGATAACCCAAATCAGGACGGCTCCCATCCTCGGCAAAACCCAACACATCGACATAGAACGCCCGTGCCTGAGCCAGGTCGTCGATCAATAAAGAAACATGGTGCAGCGCAATGGACATGGCTGCCTATAATAGCCTCGGTTTTGCTGAGCCCCCTCTAACCTCCTAACTCCTTGGTGAGCCCTCCATGAATCCTGACCTGGCACGCCTGCAACCCTATCCGTTCCAACGTTTGGCCAATCTGTTTGCCGGAATTCAGCCCAATCCAGCATTACAGGCCATTTCGCTTTCCATTGGCGAACCGAAACACCCGACCCCGGGCTTCATTACCGAAGCCGTGATCGAACATCTGCATGGCCTCTCCAGCTATCCGGTCACCAAAGGCAGCGCTGCGCTGCGCGAAACCATCGCCAACTGGCTGCAGCGTCGTTTTAGCCTGAATTTGGTCGACCCCGAACATCAGGTTTTACCGGTTTCAGGAACCCGCGAAGCGCTATTTGCGCTCGCGCAAGCCGTGGTCGATCGCCGTCGGGATCCGATCATTGCGATGCCGAATCCGTTCTACCAAATCTATGAGGGTGCCGCGTTGTTGGCGGGAGCCGAGCCGCGCTATCTGAACTGCACCGCCGAGCAAGGCTGGTTACCCGATCTGGACGCGGTTTCCGCCGCGGATTGGCAGCGCTGTCAGTTGCTGTACTTATGCAGCCCGGGCAATCCCACCGGCGCAGTCATGTCGATTGAGTATTTGCAGCACGCACTGGAACTGGCTGAACGCTATGACTTCATCGTTGCGGCCGACGAGTGTTATTCCGAAATCTACATGGATGAAAACAACCCACCGCCCGGCCTACTGCAGGCCGCGCAAGCGGCGGGTAACGACCGCTATCGTCGCTGCATCGTGTTTCATAGCCTTTCCAAACGCTCCAACGTCCCGGGCATGCGCTCGGGCTTTGTTGCCGGTGATGCCCAATTGATGGAGCGCTTTCTGCTCTATCGCACCTATCAAGGCTGCGCACTACCACCGGCACACCAAGCCGCAAGCATCGCCGCTTGGTCAGATGAGGCGCATGTTGCCGACAATCGCCAACGCTATCGCGCAAAGTTTGATGCCGTACTGGAGATCCTCTCTACCGTGCTCGAGGTCACCCGTCCTGAGGCGGGCTTCTACCTCTGGCCGCAGGTGCCGAGCGTCAACGGCTTACGCGACGAACAGGCCTTTGCTCAGCGCCTGTATCGCGATGCCGCGCTGCACACCTTACCCGGAAGCTTCCTTTCTCGTGAAGCGAGTGGCTTGAACCCGGGCGCGGGTCGCTTGCGCATGGCGCTGGTGGCGGAGCTGGATGAATGCGTTGCAGCCGCACAGCGCATTGCCAAACTCTGCACCTGAGGCACTGATCCGGTATCCTTCTCGGTTTTAGCGCTCGCGCTTCGCTGAACGCTAAGACCTAACACCCAAGGCCCCATCGTCTTCGGTATCCCGCTTCAGGGGGCGCTCTTCGCCGTCCATGGCTCGCTCGACGGTCGACATCCTTGTCGACCGACGCCCCTGAAGCGGAAATCCCCAACTCGATGTGGGCCTTAGACGCTACACAACCAACATCACAGGAAACCGCATGAGCCAGGACCTGCAAGCCGCCATCGAAGCGGCCTTTGAAAACCGCGCCGACATTACCCCCCGCAGCGCGGACCCCGCATTGCGCGAAGCCGTCAACGAGACCATCCATCTGCTCGACAACGGCACCCTGCGTGTCGCCGAACGCCAAAGCGTGGGCAACTGGAAAGTGAATGAATGGTTGAAAAAAGCTGTGCTGCTGTCGTTCCGCATCAACGATAACGAATTCATGAAGGGCGGCTTTACCAACTACTTCGACAAAGTTCCGTCCAAGTATGCGGACGCCAACTCCCGTGAATTGCGTGAGTCGGGCGTACGCGTTGTGCCGCCCGCATCAGCGCGTCGCGGCAGCTACATCGCACCGGGCGTAGTGCTGATGCCGTCCTACGTCAACATTGGCGCCTACGTCGATTCCGGCACCATGGTCGATACTTGGGCCACGGTTGGCTCCTGTGCACAGATTGGTAAGAACGTACATCTCTCCGGTGGAGTCGGTATCGGCGGCGTACTCGAACCGCTTCAAGCCGCACCGACCATCATCGAAGACAACTGCTTTATTGGCGCACGCTCCGAAGTCGTCGAAGGCGTAATCGTTGAAGAAGGTTCCGTCATCTCCATGGGGGTATATATCGGCCAATCAACCCGTATCTTTGATCGTGAAACTGGCGAGATTCTTTATGGTCGTGTACCTGCGGGTTCCGTCGTAGTCTCAGGCAACTTACCCAGCAAGGATGGTAGTTACAGCCTGTACTGCGCGGTGATCGTAAAGAAAGTCGATGAAAAGACCCGCAGTAAGGTGGGCATCAATGAGCTGCTGCGCGACATCTAATCGGCTACCACCTCTAAACAAGAAAGCCCGCCTCTCTGGCGGGCTTTCTTGTTTAAGATGAACACCTAATGCGTATCAATCGGTACCGGCGGACGCTGAGTCGACATATGCGGCTCATAGATTCGTAACATCGGCTCTGGTCCGTGTTTCGCCGCATACATCGCACGATCGGCCTGGTTCAGGATCTCAGCCGGTTCATCCGACTCGGACAATGGGTAGTACACCACACCCATGCTGGAACCAATCTTGATCGGTGCACAATTGCTGCAGTGAATCGGATTGTGTAAGGCCTCCATCACACGCAGCAACAGCTCTTCGGCCAAACTTACACTACTCAGACTGCCCAATAACAACACAAACTCATCACCACCCACGCGAAACAAGCGATCACTTAAACGAAAGCTGGCCTGCAAGCGATGAGCAATGGTACGTAAGATGTGATCACCCACCGCATGCCCATGCTCATCATTCACAAGCTTAAAGCGATTTAGGTCCATAAAAACCACGGCCAGCAAGCGCTCTTGCGCATCAGCCTCATCCATCATGACCTGCATTTCTTTCAGCATCTGGTCGCGATTCAAGAGCCCAGTAAGAGAATCATATTGGGCCTGACGACGAAAACGCTCAGCACGATTCGTCTCCATCGTGAGGTTGGCCACCATGGCATTGAAGCTAGCTGCAAGCTGTCCAAGCTCATCTTTACCTTCCGGCAGATTAATGACCTCGCCGCCGGAGAATTTTTGTAACGCAATCTGCAAGCGGCCAACCCCCTCCATCAACCAGCTACCTAAGACATAGGATAGGAAGACTACGAACACGACGGAAAGTCCTGCGACAACCAACAACTCTACTGTGACATGCTCCAGCATCTCGATGATGCCGCCAGTACCCACCTCCACAACCACCTGACCGTAACGCTGTCCGTAAAAAACAATATCGGCTTCAGCCTGAAAAACATAAAGTGCATCATCCACGACTTCATCATTCGTAGTCGCTGCATCCGCGGCCAGTAGCACACCGCGCCCATCGAATACCTCAATCCGCTCAACCAAATGGTTGCCCGACGCCTGATCTACGATACGCTGCAAGGTCGCCAGATCTTGCGACAAGACTGCATCAACAGATGCCGAGGCAATTAAATCTGCGGTAGCGTAGGCGCGATCAGAAATCTGCTGTTCGTTGGTTTCATAGAGATAGCTCAAGCTGATCCAGAGCAAAGCGCCGAGGAGGATGAGCTCGATCAAGACCACCCCAAGAATGGCTTTGAGGCGGAAACTCATGGCCCTACCGGCATGTTGGCGAGACGCTGCAAACGATCCTCATTCAAGGCCCGCACATCATCCCAAGCGGAATCTTCTGCCGTCACCAATGCGCCCAGCGCTGCCGTTTCCAGCGTCCCTGGTGCATGTTGCGCCAAATTCACCAAGGCCGTTTGCACACGCTGTGCCAACGCCGCATCCACACGCGGATGCACAGCAAATGCATGCGGGGTGTAACGGGGACTGCTCCAAAGAATCTTGACCCGCTCCCGCACCTCCGGCTCCAGCGCACGCAAGGTACGCTGGATACCCCCGCCCGCCACACACAGCTGCTTAGCTACGTTGCGATAGGAAGAATCATGCGAACCAACAAACACCGCTTCAATCGCAATACCACGGCGTTCAAGCTCAGCACGCGACAACAGGCTGGCTGCAAATGCGGCGGGCGAAGGAAAGCAAACTTTTTGTTGCTGTAACTGACCTAGATCTGTCAGGTCGGATGCATGATGAACCACAAGAACGCCTTGGATTCGCTTGTCACGTTCATGCGCGAGTGCGCGATAACCGGGCGCCCGATTAAACACCACAAAGTGGTAGGGATTCATGTACGCGAAATCGTATTCGCCCGCCGCGAGGCGATGCTCAAATTCCGGAATGCTCGGCGCGGTATGAAACTCAAGACGAACGCCGGCTTGCGCACTGAGGTTGTGCAACAAGGGCGCCCACATCTGGACCGATCGACTGGCCGCTTGCTGCGGGACGATACCAAAACGATAGGTCGGAGAATCAGCAAACGCGGGCGCTAGCGACAAGATCGCTAAGCAAGCTGCCACAGCAAGATGTGAACACCAGCCGTGTGCCAAACGCTGTCGTGTAAAGAACCGCGTATTCATAGGCATTCTTATTCGTTGTGTTACATACGCTTGCCCGTACTATAACGCTATTTTCGACTTTCCTGCACTCTTTCAAGGATGAATCCCTATGCGCACGCTTTACGGCATCCCCAACTGCGATAGCGTACGCAAAGCCCGAAAATGGCTCGAAAACG
>CAZZIQ010000002.1:0-54548 GCA_964654355.1 uncultured Piscirickettsiaceae bacterium | reverse complement strand
GACTGTTTCTCGATCACCGCATCACCCGCGCCCGCTTCGCTGCGCGCGCGAAAGACCGGGATGTGCTCAATCTTTTTTGCTATACCGCAAGTGCAAGCGTGCTAGCCGCAATTCATGGGGCACGTAGCACCACCAGCGTGGATCTCTCTAACACCTATCTAGACTGGGCCGCAGAAAACCTTCACCTCAATGGCATGCAGCCGGGCGCGAAACACCGCCTGATTCAGGCAGATGTGCGTGACTGGTTACACAAGGCCAAACAAAGTAGAGAACGCTTTGACGCAATCTTTCTGGATCCGCCTAGTTTCTCGAATTCAAAACGAATGGAAGGCGTGCTCGACATTCAACGAGACCACGTCGAACTGATTCAAGACTGCATGAATCTGCTCAGAGAGAACGGAGCACTCATCTTTTCTACCAACTTGCGCCGTTTCAAGCTTGATCAAGACGCGCTGGCCGATTTTCAGATTGAAGATTGGAACATGGAAACACTCCCCGAAGACTTCAAACGCAACCCACGCATTCACCAATGTTGGAGACTCGTGCGCTAAACCAACACCATCAACAAGAGACCGCCAAGCACAACACGATAGGCAACAAAAGGCGCCATGCCGATCCGCTCGATCAAGTTGAGGAAGAGGCGAATACACGCCCATGCACTGATGGCAGAAAACGCCACACCCCAAAACAGCGCAGACCAATCCACTGACACTGCACTGTCGACCAGCTTCTTGGCTTCCAAACCGCCCGCTAACAGAATGACGGGGATCGACAATAAGAACGAGAAGCGCGCAGCTGCCTGACGCGAGAACCCCAAGAACAAGGCTGCAGTCATGGTAATTCCCGAGCGCGACGTGCCCGGAATCAAGGCCAAGGCTTGCGCCAAACCAATCCACAACACATCACCCACACGCAACTGAAGCTCCGTGCGCCTGCCGCGACGCCAACGATCGGCAATGCCAAGCAATAGACCAAAACCAATCGTGGCCCATGCCAAAACCTGGATGGATCGTAGGTTTTGCTCAATCCAATCACCGAAAAGCAAGCCGGCCAACCCAACCGGAATGGTGGCAAACCCAACAGCCCAAGCTAACTTGGCGTCATCGTTGAATCCACGCCCACGCACAGAAGAAAAGAACGCAAGCAACATGCGCACGACTTCTTGGCGAAACACCAACAGCACGGCCAACAAGCTACCCACATGCACGGCCACATCAAACGCCAAGCCCTGATCGGGCCAACCGGTCAGCGACGGCACCAAAACCAAGTGCGCCGAACTGGAGATCGGCAGAAACTCGGTCAAACCTTGCACGATGGCGAGGCTGACAATCTGAATCCATTCCATAGGAATTCTCGTTAGGGTTTTACAACTGACGCCGCAAATCTGTCTCAGCAAAATGTGCGGGTAATTCTATGCCGCGGACAAGCGCCAGAACCTTAATCAATTCACCCATTTGTCCGGGCATGAGCAACACCTGCAATGCACGCGACTGTTCCGCCAGCACGCGTGCATCTGTGGTGTGCGCCGTCAGATCCAAGAGCCCACCGGCCAATAAGAAACTGGCTTGGGTGGTATAGCCAGCGACTTCAAGATCTTCCGCATGTGCCGCTTGCGCAAGATCCGTGAAGTCGACATGTGCCGTAATGTCTTGCAGACCCGGCCAAAGAAACGGATCTTCATGTGCGCGATGGCGATAGAAACATCGCAACGTGCCTTGTGTTCGCTCCGGATGGTAGTACTCACGCTGACCATAGCCATAGTCGATCCACACCATCGCACCTTGCTGTAACGGCGCAGAAAGAGCAGCCAACCAATCGCGCAACGCGATACGCAGCTCACTGACATAGCCAACTGGCCACGCGTCACGAATGGACTGCGGGATATGTTCCAATGCTTCCGCAAGGGCAGTCGTCAGCGGGCGCGTTGTCCACGCCAATGCCTCGTCGTTCCATGCCACCGCACGCTCAAGAATGCCCTCATTGGTCTTCTCGATCAGCGCGCAAGGCAAGGCATCGATCACTTCATTCCCCAAGACCACACCCGCAAAGGATTCATCTGGGATCTGCTGCAACCACTGCACACGCCCAAAAACCTCAGGCGACAACACCTCCCTAAGCTGCTGTTGCTGACGCTGCTGTAATTCGGCACTCGGCTCCAAGATCCAATAGGCTTCGGGAAGCGCGTCGTGTGCTGCTAAGGTCTGCAAAATTTGCGCTGCCATCGCGCCAGTGCCTGCACCCAATTCCAGCACACTGGGTGCATCGAGCTGGGCCAACAGAGGCTGAATCTGCTGGGCGATGGTCTTGCCAAATAGCGGACTGATCTCCGGCGCCGTCACAAAGTCACCGGCCTCACCAAACTTATGCGCACCCGCGCTGTAGTAACCCAGTCCCGGCGCATACAATGCTTGCGCCATGTATTGCGCAAACGAAATACTGCCGCCCGCCGCTTCGATTTGCGCGCGAATAAAACGCAGCACGCGGGCGCTGTGGGTTTGGGCTTCTATGCTCGGTTGCGGAAACGTGAAATCTGACGCACTCATAAAAGGATATTCTCATGTCTGAACGCCGCGTGGCATTAATTACCGGCGCTGCGCATCGTCTTGGCGCAGAGATCGCACGCCACCTTCATCAGGCCGGTCTGCGCGTACTGATTCACTACCGAAGCTCAAGCACGTCCGCTGATGCGCTAGCCGCAGAGCTGAACGCCTTACACCACGATTCTGCGCGCACACTTGCCGCGGACCTACTGGACCTCACCGCCATCGAACAACTTGCGCACGCAGCGCTCCAAGCTTGGGGCCGCGTTGATGTGTTAATCAACAATGCTTCCACGTACTACCCCACACCCGTCGGCAGCATTACATCGACGCACTGGGATGACCTCATCGGCAGCAATCTGCGGGCGCCTTTGTTTCTCTCGCAAGCCTTAGCGCCGAGCCTGAAGGCGGGCAGTGGCAGCATCGTGAATATGGTGGACATTCATGCAGAGAAACCCCTGCACGGACATCCAGTATATAGCGTCGCAAAAGCGGGCCTTGCCATGCTGACTCGCTCGCTCGCAATTGAATTGGGGCCAGAGGTGCGGGTGAATGCCGTCGCGCCCGGCATCATTCTTTGGCCGGAACGCGAACTCAGCGATACTGAAAAAAGCGCCATGCTGGAACGCGTAGTCTTAGGTCGAAAAGGTGAACCCAACGACATCGCTAAAACCGTGTGTTTTCTAGCGCTCGATGCGCGCTATGTGACGGGGCAAATCCTTGCCGTCGATGGCGGCCGCAGCCTCACCCACTAAACGCCCATTTCCAACACAACGGGCCGCAATGATTGCACCTGCACGGGATCCTCTTGTTGCATCCTCGCCCAGAGAGACGCAAAGCTCGCGCCGCTCTGAGGATGTTGTCCCTCAGGTGCCAGCTCCGCGAGTGGTCCCAAGACAAAGGCATATTTCAAGATCTCATGCCGCGGCACATCCAGGCCCTCCGCATGCAGATCAATGTCATCCCATAGCAACAAATCGAGATCCAGTGTGCGTGCGGAAAATTTCGCAGCCGAACGATCGCGCCCGTAAGTCTGCTCGATTTGATCCAATTCTTTCTTAACGGCACGCGCATCCAACTCCGTTTCAAAAAGCACAACCAAGTTGTAAAACGGGTCACCAACAAATCCCATCGCTGGCGTTTCATACATTGGGGAAATCTGCATCCCTCCAAATACGGTACGCATCGCCGCCACGCCGGCACGAATGTTCTGCTCGCGCGCGATATTGCTGCCAACACCAACGTAAACCTGTGCCATCATCAGAACCGTTATGCGCGCTCGCCACGCTCAATCACAACACCGACGTCACGCGAACCACGCACCGCACCAGGCTTACTCACCCGTAGGCGTAGCCATGAGACACCAAAGTCTTTAGTAATGATTTCAGCAATTCGCTCCGCAAGCGTCTCAACCAACTGAAATGAACTTGCTTCAGTAAAAGCAATGACTGCCTTGGCTATCGATTTGTAATCGAGCGTATCGGCAATGGCATCCGTCTTCGCTGCGCGCGCAATATCTGCTGCCATCTCCAGATCCATCGACACCTTCTGCTTGATCTGTCGCTCCCAGTCATAAATCCCAATCACCGTGCGGACCTCGAGATCACGGATATAAACGATGTCCTGTGCCATACGCTTCCCTGTTTTCGCTGCATGCTTTTTTAAAATGAACGCGTAGAATACCGCGATGCTGACACACACGGCTTGGATTCTGATCGCTGCGGCGTATTTACTTGGCTCGATTTCGAGCGCGATTGTGATTGCGCGTCTACTCGGCCTACCCGACCCACGCGAGCAAGGCTCCGGCAATCCCGGCGCAACCAATATGCTGCGCATCGGTGGCAAGAAGGCCGCGGGGTTCACCCTAGCCGGCGACCTGCTCAAAGGCCTGATCCCAGTCCTGATCGGTCACACCTTCGAACTGCCACTCAACGCCTTGGTGCTGATTGGCTTCTCAGCGTTCATCGGCCACCTCTACCCGATCTTCTTTCAGTTCAAGGGCGGCAAAGGGGTCGCAACCTACCTTGGTATGGCCTTGGGGCTGCATTGGAGCCTTGGTCTTGCCACTGCGGCAACATGGCTGTTTGTCGCCAAGATACTGCGCATCTCTTCGCTTTCGGCACTCATTGCCACCGCACTAGCGCCACTCTATGCGTTCTACCTGATTCCGTATTTCACGGGCGAAAGCGACTCGACACTGCTCGTGAGCCTGTTAGCAGCGCAAACCCTGATTCTGTTTTGGCGGCACCGCAGCAACATTCAAAACTTGTTGAACGGCGCAGAAGGCAAGATCCATCGTTAGCCAGCCGTAATCGGCTGCAATTCGGTCATCGGCCAACGTGGCCGTACCGGCAGACTGAGCGCAGCGGGATGTTCTGAAGCCATCAGGCGCACCCAACCGGCATACGCGATCATCGCGCCGTTGTCGGTGCAAAACTCTGGACGTGGAAAATAGAGCTCCGCACCCTGCGCGTGCACCATGGCTTCCAGTTGCAAACGCACGCGGGTGTTCGCGCTCACCCCACCCGCAATCACCAAGCGCGCAAACCCCGTCTGCACGAGTGCACGACGGCATTTGATTGCCAAGGTATCTGCAACCGCCTCTTCAAACGCGCGCGCGATATCGGCATGCGCTTCTTCACCATGACCCTGCACCGTCGTAAGGGCAAAGGTTTTGAGACCACTGAAGCTGAAATCCAATCCGGGGCGATCGGTCATCGGGCGCGGAAACTTGAACCGTGCGGGATCACCCTGCTCGGCGAGCTTCGACAACGCTGGTCCGCCGGGATAACCGAGATTGAGCAGCTTAGCCGTCTTATCGAAAGCTTCACCCGCGGCATCATCCAGTGATTCACCCAACAGCTCATAGTCGCCCACAGCGCGCACTGCCATAAGCTGGGTATGCCCACCCGAAATCAATAAAGCCACAAACGGAAATTCGGGAGGCTGTTCCTCCAGCATCGGGGCCAACAAGTGGCCTTCCATGTGATGCACACCAATGGCGGGAACCCCCCATGCGAAGGCCAGTGCCCGCGCGGTACTCGCGCCGACCAGCAGAGCGCCCGCCAAGCCCGGCCCGGCCGTGTAGGCTACGCCAGCTAGGTCCTTCGGGGCCAACCCCGCCTGGGTCAAGGCTTCTCGCGTCAGCGGCAAGACCCGACGAATGTGATCCCGCGAGGCCAATTCCGGCACCACACCGCCCCATTCCGCATGCAGCTTAACTTGGCTGTGCAGCACGTGAGCGCGCAACGACGCCGGCTGGCCGCCATAGATCGCGACACCGGTTTCATCACATGAACTTTCGATACCCAGAACCCACATATGCGGCATTCTACTGTCGCGCAGACGCGCACGGGCGGCTTCTCCGCGTCGGCGCGGAGTCCCGAGGCGCCTCACCACCCCAAAACACCCTCAAGTGCGCAGGATTGAAAGCCCCCGCCGACGTCCGTATAATCGCGCGTTTTCTGTCGCTGGGCATCTCGCTCGCCGGCGAGAAATTGAATCGATTCACAACTTGTTTGTAAGGACACCGAATCCATGCCTAGCGTTCGTGCTCGTGAAAACGAACCTTTTGAAGCTGCACTGCGCCGCTTCAAGCGCGCTTGCGAAAAAGCCGGCATTGTTGCCGAAGCTCGCGAGCGTACGACTTATGAAAAGCCGACCTCCATCCGTAAGCGTAAAGCTGCTGCGGCTGTGAAGCGTCAGCTGAAGCGTGTTTCGCGTGAGCGTATTTCGCTCGAGCGGAACCGCGGCTTGCTCTCCCGCTAAGTTCGCTTCTTCTTTTCTCACCCACCCGAACCGTTCGCAGCGATGTCGCTGAAAACGCAGATTCTGGATGCGGTGAAAGACGCCATGCGCGCAGGTGAAAAAGATCGCCTGCGCGTTTTGCGTATGGTGACGGCTGCAATCAAGCAGAAAGAAGTGGATGAGCGCATCGAACTGGATGACGCACAAACCCTCGCTGTGCTCGACAAGATGATCAAGCAGCGTCGCGACTCCGATCAGCAATACACCGCCGCCGGTCGTGAAGACCTCGCCGTGGTTGAGCGCGCTGAGATCGAAATCATTCAAGTATTTATGCCGGCCGCTCTGTCTGATGCCGAAATCGACGCACTGATCGACGCAGCCATCACCAGTACCGGCGCGAGCGGCATGGCCGACATGGGCAAGGTCATGGGCCAGCTCAGGCCCAAGGTACAGGGTCGCGCCGACATGGGCGCGGTCAGCAGCCGCATCAAAGCTCGCCTCGGCGGCTAATCCCCTTCTGCATGCGTTACGGCGTGCAGCCCCGATCTCGACAGGTATCATCCGCGGATGGCTGGCCGCATTCCGCAACCCTTTATTGATGAACTGCTTTCACGCACCGACATTGTCGAGCTGATCGATGCGCGCGTGCCATTAAAAAAGGCCGGTCACGAATACAAAGCTTGCTGTCCGTTCCATAACGAAAACACGCCGTCGTTTACCGTTAGTCAGACCAAACAGTTCTATCACTGCTTTGGTTGTGGCGCGCACGGCACAGCACTGGCCTTCTTGATGGAATACGACCACCTCGAATTTCGCGAGGCGGTGGAGGAGCTGGCACAACGCGCGGGCTTGCAAGTTCCGATCGATGAAACCGCAGCACCACAGCAAAACCATCAACCACTCTACGACATCCTGGATGAAGTCAATCGTTGGTACCAACAACAACTGCGCAAACATCCGCAGCGCGAAACTGCGATTGATTACCTCAAGCAACGTGGCTTGAGCGGCGCGATTGCCGCTGACTTTGGACTGGGCTTTGCGCCGCCGGGCTGGGACAACGTGGTGCGCGCACTCGGTACCACACCCGAGCGTCGGACTTTATTGGATCGTGCGGGCCTGACCAGCGAAAAGAATGGCAACCTGCGTGATCGTTTGCGCGAACGCATCATTTTCCCGATCCACGACAGCCGCGGCCGCGTGATTGGTTTTGGCGGCCGCATCATGGGCCAAGGTGAACCCAAGTATTTAAACTCACCCGAAACGCCTGTATTTCACAAAGGCCGCGAGTTGTATGGCCTCTATCTCGCCAAGCAACACACCCGCAAGCTGGAAGCGCTGCTCGTAGTCGAGGGCTATATGGATGTGGTCGCGCTGGCCCAACATGGCGTGCGCAATGCGGTTGCAACACTGGGGACGGCCACGACTGCTGAACACCTACAGCGTTTGTTTCGCACGGTCTCCAAGGTCATCTTCTGTTTCGATGGAGATCGCGCGGGTCGCGCGGCGGCATGGAAGGCCTTGGAAACCACACTGCCGCAACTGCGCGATGGGTTGCAAGTAAGCTTTTTGTTTTTGCCTGAAGGCGAAGATCCCGACAGCTTCATCCGCGCTCAAGGCCAAGCCGCCTTCGAAGCCGAGGTCGCACGTGCCAAACCCTTATCGGATTTCTTCTTTGAACACTTGTTTGATGAAGAACACACGCATTCACTCGATGGGCGCGCCCGCGCCGCTGAGCGCGCCAAACCCCTGCTCAACCAACTCCCCGCCGGGATCTTCCGCGAAACCATGCTGGAGCGACTCGGCAAAGAAGTGGGGCTGGATCCATCTCGCCTGCGTCAAGGGCTTGGTCTCGACACCCCTGCGCGCAACCCCAAGCAACGCGAGGCGCGTGCACAGGCGGGGCAAGCACGGCGCACGACGCCGAATCTGTTGCGCCACACCCTACGCATTTTGCTCGATCAGCCCGATCTAGCTCTGCAACTGGATGATTGGACCTGGCTACAGGACGAAGCCGAACGCCAAGCTGAGGACCGCGCCCTGCAGTTTTTCGTCGAAGTCGTGGGCTTCTTCCGCGAACAGCCCGGTCGTACCCTCGCCCATCTCAGCGAATACTGGCGCGAACAACCCCAGGCCACTGCAGCGCTCGAGCGTTTATTGAGCCATCCCTTGCCCGCGCTGCAATCTGGGCATGGCAAGGAATTCCTTGATGGCTGGGCCCGCCTGCGCAAAAGTCTTGCCGAAGCTCGCCTGGATGACCTCATTGCCCGCTCGCGCAGCGGCAACCTCAGCGCGGATGAGCGCGCCGAATTGGCCGAACGCTTGCAGCAACGCGCGGTCTAAGCCGGTATAATCCGCCGGCTACGCCCCACGCCCGACTCCTCATCTGCCGCTGGCACACCGCCCGGCTGGGTCGCGCTTCGTGGTCGGCTTCACTCATTGAGCGTTGCGAGTCAAGGAATTCATGAGCACCAAGCAGCAGCAGGAACTCCAGATCAAGGAACTCATCGCCCGTGGCAAAGCCCAGGGCTATCTCACCTTTGCCGAGATCAATGACTCGCTTCCGGACGAGATCAGCGAGACCGAGCAGCTGGATGAAGTGGTGACGCTCATCAGTGATATGGGCATCAAGGTGCGCGAGAAAGCACCAGATGAAACCAGCATCATCACGGATGACAACAGCAACTCCAACAACGACGACGATTCTGCTGAAGAAGCGATTGAAGCCGCAGCGATTCTACTCGCCAGCGATGATGGTCAAACCCGCACCACCGACCCAGTGCGCATGTACATGCGTGAGATGGGTTCAGTTGAGCTACTGACCCGCGAAGGCGAAATCGAAATCGCACGCCGCATCGAAGACGGCATCATGCAAATGATGCAAGCGCTGGCGATGTACCCGAATACGGTGAGCGCCGTGCTCGAAGCCTATGAAAAGATCAATAAGGGCGAAGGCAAGATTGACGACTTGATGAATGGGCTGTGCGACTTCCAACCGGAAACCTCGCCATGCGCAGTCGTAGAAGAACCAGAAGAAGAAGCATCAGATGCCGAAGCAAGCAGCGATGATGATAGCGACAGCGATGATGACTCAGACGATAACGGTAGTGGCGAAGAAGAAGTCGTAAAGACCGAATACTCTGGCCCGTCGCCGGAAATGATGATCGGTCGCCTCAAGCTCATTCATGAGCTCCAACAAAAAGTCGAGCGCGCTGCGAAAAAGAGCAGCTTTAGTGATGTCAAAGTAATCGCCTTGCGCGAAGAATTAGCTGGTCACTTCATGCAGTGCAAGATGGTGCCGCAGGTAATGGACCGCCTGATGACCGATTTGCGTAGCACGGTAGATACCATTCGCGAATGTGAACGCGTGGTGATGATCGCTGCGATTGATCGCGCGGGCATGCCTCGTAAGGAGTTCATTTCCAGCTTCCCGGATCGCGCCACCGACCCAACCTGGATTGATGAAATCGTCAACAGCCGCAAGAAGTGCGCAAAAGCCATTGCGCCATATGCGGATGATATTCGTCGCGCCCAGCGCAAACTCGGCAGCATCGAAACCAAGACTGGAATTTCGGTTAACGAGATCAAAGAAATCAATCGTATGCTCGCGATTGGCGAAGCGAAAGCACGCCGCGCCAAGAAGGAGATGATTGAAGCTAACCTCCGTCTGGTGATTTCGATCGCCAAGAAATACACCAACCGTGGCTTGCAGTTCTTGGATCTGATTCAGGAAGGCAACATTGGTTTGATGAAGGCGGTCGACAAGTTCGAATACCGTCGTGGGTACAAGTTCTCGACCTATGCGACCTGGTGGATTCGTCAGGCCATCACCCGTTCGATTGCCGATCAGGCACGCACCATCCGTATTCCGGTTCACATGATTGAGACCATCAACAAACTCAATCGTGTACAGCGTCAGCTCTTGCAAGAGCTGGGTCGCGAGCCTTCGCCAGATGAATTGGCGAAAGAAATGGACATGCCGGAAGATAAGATCCGCAAGGTCCTGAAAATTGCTAAGGAACCGATCTCAACCGAAACGCCGATTGGTGATGATGAAGATTCACATCTCGGTGATTTCATCGAAGACACCAACATGGTGTCGCCGGTGGAAGCCAGCGAAAAGGAAGATCTGCACTATCGCATTCGTAATGCGCTGGCGGATCTCACCCCGCGCGAAGCTAAAGTGTTGAGCATGCGCTTTGGCATCGATATGAATACCGACCATACGCTCGAAGAAGTCGGCAAACAATTTGATGTAACACGTGAGCGTATTCGTCAGATCGAAGCAAAGGCACTGCGCAAACTGCGTCATCCGTCACGCGCGGAAGGCTTGCGCGCGTATCTCGAGGACTAAGCCTCGTTGCTGTCCATCGGGCCTGTAGCTCAATGGTTAGAGCAGGGGACTCATAATCCCTTGGTTGCAGGTTCGAGTCCTGCCGGGCCCACCACCCCTTTCCCAAACATCAGACATACACGGTGGATGCTCGCGTTGCTCCGATCTCGGCTACGCCGATCGAGTCCTGCTGGGCCCACCGATTTCAGTGATCTTTCTAAATGAACACACTCCGCCTCGGCCAACTTTTGGTGTTCCTGCAGTTCGTGCTGATCTTCCTGTTGGCGTGGAATCCACAGTTCATCGAGGCGGTGTTCACCTTCGAGCCCAGCGTTTGGATATTGCTACTCGCAGGAGCCGGCGTTGGATTTGCCGCGCTTTGGGCGAATCGTCCCGGCAACTTCAACATTCATCCGCACCCGCACCCGACGGGCGAACTGGTTCGCCACGGCCCCTACCGTTGGGTTCGTCATCCCATGTACAGCGCGGTGCTTTTGTTTGGCTTGGCCTGCGTGGCGGCAGCTCCCTCGGTCGAGTCGCTGGGGTATTTCGTCAGTCTCAGCTTGGTATTGCTTGGCAAGGCGCGAATCGAGGAACGCCTCATGCGCGTCAAACATCCGTCCTACAGCGCCTATGCCGCTGCAACCAAACGACTCTTTCCCGGGCTGTTCTAAGTCTCGAGACGATCAGTCCAGTTAATTAAGTATATTAATATTTTCTTATTTGAGAAAAACTCTAGAAATATTCCTGCCCTACAGTGATCCCAACGACGAGGCAAAACCCCCTCGATAAGAACCACAGAAACGGTTCGCTGGAGAACGAAGCAGTGCGACTGCTTTTTTTAAGGGCTGATATATTAGTATCTATTGATATTCAAGATTTTATAGTTTTTAATTTTTTATATATTTTTCAAGGAGTTACTCATGAAAAAGACCTTCTACGCTTCACTCGCAAGCCTGATTTTCCTTCCCGCTGCCTTCGCCGGCGATTTCGCCAACTGGGCAGAAGATCAGGGCTACGTAGCCGCCGCAGCCTGCATGCATTTGCCGGCAGAAAGCGCTCAAGCCTACTGCATCA
This sequence comes from uncultured Piscirickettsiaceae bacterium, assembly GCA_964654355.1. Classification (GTDB taxonomy): domain Bacteria; phylum Pseudomonadota; class Gammaproteobacteria; genus CAZZIQ01. Next base: position 42,854 of record CAZZIQ010000002.1, on the reverse strand, counting down.
AGGACCTGTCTGAGCATGGCTACTTCGAATCGAAGTCTTCCGATCTGGCCGATGCCGCTCAGCTGGAAAGCAACGGCTACTTTGCTGCCGCTGCCGCTCAGCGCACATATAACTAATCCCTCCGGATTAACGGGCGCTCTACGCAACGCCCAACAAAAAGCCCCGCTTCGGCGGGGCTTTTTGTTCTCTATCGTTTGGATTTAAACATCGCGTTTTTGCCAATCACCCAAAAAGAAATTCTTGAGCCAGGCCCCCAAGACTTGTCCGGCCTGACGCAGATCTGCCGCATCAGGGGAGGTCGCCACAGGTGTTACCGGCGCAGCTGGGGCGGATGTCTCTCCGGTCGTTGCAGGGCCGGTGGATACTGCTGGAGTCGTCGCAGTCATGGTTGCGGGTTGCTGCGTCTCGATACCTTGTTGGCGTTGCTGCCGATATTGCTGCCACCCCCCCCGCGCAACTTCCGTCACTGGTGGAACGGTGTGTTCGTCCAATTCGGCTTCCGCATCTTCGCCCGCAGCCTGGCCATAGGTGCGATATTCCAAAAGTCGCAGCAGGCGGCTGTTATCTTCGCGGATGTGTTCCACCTCGTCCTGCAAGTGTCTCACCAAATCCCGCAACTCTCGCAACTCACTCGAAAGCCCCCCCGGCGCAGGAGCCAATTCAGGGCCACGCGCTTCTGCGGCAAGGGATTCTAGGGTGTGTGATACAGCTGGGACAGGCTCTCGATCCATCCGTACATCGTCAAAAACCCGAAGCAATTCAGAGGTTTCTACCCGCCGTTTGCCATCACGCCCGACGGAGTAATTGATTTCACCGCGATCAAACATGCGGTAGATGGTGGAACGGCTGCGACCGGTGAGTTCAACCACTTCGTTGATGGTATGCAACATTCCTAGGACATCCTCTCAACTACGATTAGTGGATCAAGGATAAAGCAAAACGCTGGGATTGTGTCAGGCATGCATCAGATTTCTCACAAAAATCCCAAGCGTCTCAACCCCGCAAGATTCGCCCCGTACCCCCCTCCATCACCCGACTGGGACATCCCGAGCCTGGCGCACCATCCAAAACGAAGTCCAGTTCACGTCCCAAGTTCTGGCGCAACACCCAAACGTTCCGTGCTGGGGTACGGCCACGGCGATTGGCGCTGGTCGAGACCAAAGGGCCGCCAAGCGTTTCACTGAGACGTTGCACCAACGGATGTGGGCTCACGCGCACGGCCACCGTCCCATCGCCAGCAAGAAGCTCTGCCGGCAACGTGCGACCTTGCGGACGGCCTGCTGGAAACACCCAGGTCACCGGACCCGGCCAGGTCGCGCACGCCTTGCGCCACTGAGCCGGCGTGCATTCCACCCAATCCCGCAGCAGCTCCGGACGCGCTGCTACCAGGATGAGCCCTTTGCCACGTGCGCGCGCCTTCATTCGCGCAATCGCCGCCACCGCCTCGGCGTGCTGCGCATCACAGCCGATGCCAAATACAGTTTCGGTGGGATAGCCGATCAAAGCCCCACCATGTAGCTGTAATGCGAGCCAACGTTCGCGAAAACGCGTATTCAGTCGGGTAGCCATCTTTCCCATCGTTATAAAGAGCCCCTGTTCTCAGCGTGCAATTTCATGCGGCGGATTCTAGACTGCGTTGATGTTCGCGCGCGCGCCCACCACAGCCTCTTCACTCGGCATTCAAATCCAGGACTGTGGCATCACATTGCTCGCACTAGACGGTACGCAAGCCAACCCGCGACTCACCCATTTCGCCCATGTACCGTTGCCGGCAGCAACCCTCGAGAATGTGCACGGCCAACCCAGTCCTCCTGCGCTGCGAGAAGCCCTGCGCCGCGCCGTCCAAGAAAGCGGCGCCCGCATACGTGGCTGCGCCTTATCGATTCCCGACCGAGACATTAGCCACAAAGAACTCGATCCGCCTGCGGTCGATGGCGCCTTGCTGAGCGGCGACGCACTCGAGGCCGAGCTCGAAATCATTGCCGAAGGCCTCCCCGGCCTGCGCGACGCACAAGAAGTGGTGTGGGATGTCGCGACGCTACCAACACAAGACGCCGCGACGCCGCGCCTGCAATTGCGTGCGATACCGGGTGAGCATTACCAAAACTTGCATGCACTCTGCGCACAAGCGGGGTTACAGCTCGAACGCTTGGAACCTGCGAGCCTCGCCCTACAACGTGCCTTGCCCGTTCAGGCTGAAGATCGAGCGCACCTAGGTGTACTCGACTTCGGCCGTGAACACGCACAGTTCTATAGCTTTGCGTCCACGATGCGGGCACAAATTGATCGACTACGACTCAGTCAGCGCACACAGCTTCCACCGGACTGGCACCTGCCTTTGTGTGATCCCAGCCTCCGCGCGGAGGATTACAGCGCCCTGCATGCCGCCGCAGAAACCATTCAAGAAGAAGCGGAGCGTCTACTGCAAACCGCGCAAACCCAAAACACGCAACTCAAACTACAGCGCTTATGGTTGATTGGCAGCGCCACCCAAGCCCCCCCTCTGGTGCGCGCCTTGCAACAACTTCCGATTCCCGCGCAGCCTTACAACCCATTGATCGAAATTGAACGCGCAGCAGCAATTTCCGAATCCGTCGCCCAACGCTATGGCAGCAGTGCCGTATTTGCCTTTGGGCTCGCATTACAGAGCTTACCGGCCGGCGCGGTTCAATAGCGGACACAGACAGATGAAACTGCTCCGACCCGTTCATCGCGATTTACCCAATTTCAATCTCGTGCCTTGGCGCGAACGTCAACGCCGCACACGGTGGCGGCGTTCGATACAGCTGTTCACCGTACTCGGCGCTGTACTGTCCGTCGGCATGTTCACGCTCCTGACCCAGCAGCTGGCGACGCATTCCGACCTAAAGGCCTTGCTCGCTGAAGTGAACCAGCAACAACGCCCCGATACGGCTGCGCACGGCAACACCCTGCGGCGCGCACAGACGCTTTATCAACAGCAACGCGCACTCGATCAGCTGCGCCAACACCTGGCCGAACTCTCATCAGCCATGCCCGTAGATGCCGTACTCACCGGCGTTTCGCTGGACGCCAATGTGCTGATTCTGAACGGGACCGGGCAACACATCCAAGCCATCACATCTTTGCAGCGAATTCTGCAAAGCAAGACGCAGGCACGTGTTGTTTTAGAACAGCTCGAGACCACTGAAAAATCAGCCGTTCACCTTTTTCGCATCCGCATCCCGATCGACACAGACACAGACCATTACGGAGGCACCTCTTGATGAGCGCTATCTCCGCCATGATTCGCCTGCAACTTGAACGAACCCCAAGCCACTGGCTTCCTATACTGACATGGACGCTATTCGTCGCACTCTTGCTTGGCGAGCAATGGGCAGAACAACAGCGCATTACGTTGCAAAAAACTCTCGAACAAAACGTAAGCGTGTTACAACAAAAACAGCGCCAACAACATGAGCTTGTACTGCTCGACACAGGACTTTCCCCGTATCTACAACAACGCCAAAAAGGCGAAGTCGAAGAGCGCATACGACGTCTTGCAGCGCAACAAGGGCTTCAGCTGCATCGTCTCGAACAGACCGACTCAAATCGCGCCGCACAACAGCGTGGCACTCTGCCCCCCGATCAAAATCGACTTGTATTTCAGGGCTCACTCCCACAAATCACAAACATGCTCCACGATCTTGCCGTACAACTGGACCCGGAACACAACCTAAGCGCGCAGATTCAAACACCCGCACCAACAACAGGTGGTCGACAACTCCAACTGACCATCGCAACGGAAACCCAAGCGACGACTGCGGCAAAGCAACCCTCTCAAGACTTCTGGCGTTGGCTCAAAAAATCGCCACAGAAGGTTACGCTCGGGCCGCGCAATCCGTTTCAACCAGCGGGCACAATCACGACAAAGGCAGCAACGGAAACCAGCCCACTCACTGAACTGGATCTGAATGCACTATTGCTTGTCGGCACCCTTATCGATCCAGAACGTGGGCAATCGCGTGCACTCTTCTTGCTGCCTGACGATCGTGTAATTAGCGCTCGCATAGGGGATGCAGTCGGGCGTGAGCACGCTAGAATTCTCGCGATCTTGCCCGACTCCGTTGACTTAGTAATGCAACCGCGGCATCCCGCAAGCGCAAGCCTTCGCCGTGAACATCAACGCCTGACCGTACATTCCGCGCCGATTGGATCTGCACCATGAAAAAACTACACAGCCAACCGCGTGCGAATTCCACTCGGCGCACCTTGCTCGCCAGCAGCATTGCCGGCACGCTGATAGTGGCGACTGCGCAAGCCAGCGAATTACGCAGCGCGGAATGGCTAGGCAATGCACTACAGCTCCAGCTTGATCAACCAACCCGCGCGCATCTCTATATAGATCCGCGGCAGCCACGCCTCATTCTCGACCTAGCCGACACCTCGATTGGCGCGACGCAACCATTGAACGATGCCCTACGCAGCCACCCAGGCATCGTTGATGCGCAAGTCTTCAGCGACACGAGCCGCAGCCGCATTGTTCTTGAATTCAACCAAGCTCAATCTGCAACACTGCAAAATACCGGCAATCAGATTGCAGTACAGCTAACCTCACCAGACCGCTTAAATCAAACCGTAATGGTCAGTGATGCAACGACCGTACTTGCCCATCGTCTCGCGCAACCCCATAGCAACGACTATCGCGGCACACCGCTCACCCTTAACTTCCAACAAATTGAAACACGTCGCGCGCTCGAGATCTTGGCAGAATTCACCGGCCTCAACATCATCACCAGTGATTCAGTGCAAGGCAATGTGACGCTACGGTTACACCAAGTCCCCTGGGACCAAGCATTGGATGTGATCTTGCAGGCACAAGGGCTGGCGATGCGTGGGCGCGGCAATGTGCTGTGGATTGCCCCAGCCAACGAACTCGCTTCCATCAATGAAGCGACACAAAACGCAGCGCGCGCGGCACCGCTGATCCACGCGCAAATTCCAGTGCATTACGCGCAAGCGAGCGAATTAGCCAAATTGCTCGAAGGCACACAATCTCACTTGCTCTCGCCACGCGGTAGCGTGCGGGTTGATGAACGGACGAACACGCTACTCATCCGCGACACCGAAGTGCATTTGCAAGACATCCGTACTGCATTGCAGGAACTCGATCTCCCCGCACAACAGGTCTTAATCGAATCGCGCATTGTGATTGCCAGCGATGACTTCACCAAAGACCTTGGTGTCAAACTGGGCATTCAGAAAGTACCTGGTGATCAAGACGGCTGGGAAGTCGGTGTATCGGGCTCCATCGCGAATGCAAATACCGCACTTGGCGGAACCACGCCTACGCTCACCAGCAGCGACCAAAGTCGTCTTGCTGTGAACCTACCCTCATCTAATACAGCGGGGACAATCGGTTTATCGATTGGGAAGCTTCCCGTTGGTATCTTGCTGGATCTCGAGCTCTCCGCGGCACAGATCCAGGGTTTAAGCGAAACCGTTGCCAATCCACGCATCCTCACCAGCAACGGCAAAGAAGCCTTAATCCAGCAGGGCGTGGAAATTCCCTATGTTTCTGAAACCTCAAGCGGAGCAACCGACGTCGAATTCAAAGAGGCAGTGATGCAGCTCAAGGTGACTCCGCGCATCACGCCGAGAGGTCAAATCGTGATGGCCGTGAGCATCAAAAAGGACTCACCTACAACCAGCACTTATGGGGTCAAGCAAGAGCCTGGCATTAACACCAATGAAATTCAGACCGAGGTCATGATTGCCGATGGCGAAACGCTGGTGATCGGCGGCATCTACGAAGAAATCAACCAGATCGATCAAACGAAGGTTCCCTTCCTCGGTGATCTTCCATTCCTTGGTCGACTGTTCCGCAGCGACTACAAAGACAGTCAAAAGGCGGAGCTGCTGGTTTTCCTAACACCGCAAATCCTCAAAGAAGGCATTGCTCCACCCAGCCAACGTCATCTGCAAATGCCGCCAGTTGAACGCCCAGAAAAGGGCCCAGCAAGTGCAGCTCCGCCTCAATCATGAGCCCAACAACACCCCCAACGCGCATCTTTCTGGTTGGCCTCATGGGCGCCGGCAAGACCACGCTGGGCAAACAACTGGCCAAAGCGCTCAAGCTGAAGTTCGTCGACAGCGATGATGAGATTGAGAAACGCACAGGCGTCACCATCGCAACGATTTTTGACATCGAGGGTGAAGCGGGCTTTCGTGATCGTGAAGCAACCGTAATTGACGAGCTCACCCAACGCGACGGCATCGTGCTGGCGACGGGTGGTGGCGCTGTTCTACGCGAAGAAAATCGCAAGCATCTGAAACAGCGTGGGACGACGGTGTATCTAAACGCGACGGTGGAACACCTCTACAGCCGCACCAAACGCGACCGCAAACGCCCACTGTTACAAACCGCTGACCCCAAGACACGCTTGCAAGAGCTTTTTGAGCTGCGCGACCCGCTTTATCGCGAGGTTGCCGAGATTGTGCTGAGCACTGGCAAGCAGCCGGTTAAAACCGTACTGCAACATCTGCTGAAGCAGCTTGAGACGAGCTCTACGACACCCTGAAACATGTGCCCAGGCCAGCGCCGCGCTGACCGCGCAAGCGCTGCGCGCTACACTTGCGCACACATTTTTTTGGAATTTCCAGTCATGAAAACCCTGCAAGTTGAACTGGGTGCGCGTAGCTACCCGATCCATATTGGTCCGGGCCTCCTCGCGCATCCGGAATTGGTGCAGCCCCATGTGCACGGTCGGCAAGTGCTGATTGTCACCAATGAAATCGTCGCGCCACTGTATCTGGATCGTGCCGTAAAACTGTTTGCCGGATTTGAGGTGGAAGCCCTCGTCCTGCCCGACGGCGAAGAAACCAAGAATCTGCAAACCGCAGAGCTGATCTTCACCCGCTTGCTGCAACTGCGCTTCGACCGCAAGTGCACGCTCGTTGCACTCGGTGGCGGTGTCATTGGCGATCTCACCGGCTTTGCCGCAGCGACCTATCAGCGTGGCGTGAATTTCATTCAGATCCCGACCACCTTGCTCGCACAGGTGGACTCCTCCGTCGGCGGCAAGACCGGGGTCAATCATCCGCTCGGCAAAAACATGATTGGGGCGTTCTATCAGCCGCAATGTGTGCTGGCCGACACCGAAACCCTTAACACCCTTGAGCCACGCCAACTCGCGGCAGGCATTGCCGAGGTCATTAAATACGGATTAATTCGTGACCCGGTCTTTCTCGTCTGGATCGAAAAGCATATCGACGCATTGAATACGCGCGATCCAGCTGCACTCTCTGAAGCGATTGAGCGCTCGTGTCAAAACAAAGCCGAAGTTGTGGCCGCTGACGAACACGAAGCCAATCAACGTGCACTGCTTAACCTAGGCCACACCTTTGGTCATGCGATTGAGGCCGGTATGGGCTACGGCGCATGGCTACACGGCGAAGCGGTAGCGACGGGCATGGTGATGGCCGCCGACTTGTCACAACGCATGGGCTGGATTGACGAAGCCGACGTTGCGCGCACCCGGGATCTCATCGCGCGCAGCAAGCTCCCCGTGGTTGGTCCCAAAGATCTAGACAATGCACGCTACTTAGAAATGATGGCGATCGATAAAAAAGTGGAGGCAGGCCAGATCCGTTTAGTTCTTTTGAAAGAACTTGGCGGAGCAATACTAACTGCCGATTACGATCCGACTTTGTTGAGACAGACGCTAGACGCCTGTCGCGGCGTACGCAATGAACCTGTGTAACGAGCGCGCCATGCCAAGCACCGGTCTCGCCAGTTACGCGGTTAGCGATCACAACTCGAAAGGTCGCGCCTTCGCAGAGCCACCCCCCGGCTATCGCAGCGAACATCAACGCGATCGCGATCGCATCATTCACTCCGGTGCCTTTCGACGCCTCGAATACAAAACCCAAGTCTTCGTAAATCACGAAGGCGATATGTACCGCACACGCCTTACTCACAGCATCGAAGTCGCACAAATTGCGCGTTCGGTTGCACGCACACTGCAACTCAACGAAGACTTAGCAGAAGCGATCGCACTGGCGCATGACCTTGGCCACACCCCGTTCGGGCATGCCGGTCAAGATGCCTTGAACGATTGCATGCAGGACTACGGCGGCTTTGAACATAATCTGCAATCGCTACGCGTGGTCGACGCCCTAGAACAACGCTATGCCGACTTCCCCGGCCTGAATCTTACGTTCGAGACCCGCGAAGGCATTCTCAAACATTGCTCACAGAAAAACGCGGAGCAACTGGGCGCAGTTGGCGCACGCTTTCTCAATAGCGGACAGCCCAATCTAGAGGCGCAGTTGGTCAACCTCGCTGACGAAATTGCCTACAACAACCATGACATCGACGACGGCCTGCGCGCCCGTCTATTGGAACTCGATGCACTGTGTGAGATTGCACTCTTTCGCGACCAATACGATGCGGTACGAACGCGCTACCCTGAACTGGAAGGTCGTCGTGTGATTCACGAAGTCATTCGGCGCATGATTGACCGCCAAGTGCGCGATGTTGTGGAGAACAGTCAACGCCGAATCGCAGCGGCCAATATTCAGACGCTGGAAGATGTCCGCGCGCAAAGCGAACCCCTGGTCTGCTTCAGTCCAGAAATGCGTGAGCTCAATCTCGAACTCAAACGGCATTTACGGCATAACCTCTATCGTCACTACCGCGTGAACCGCATGACGAGCAAAGCGGAGCGGGTGCTGCGCGAGTTGTTCACCGCCTTTAACAATGAAGTTGGCTTACTCCCTCCGGAACAACAAGCCGCCGTGAAACGGCTCGAGGCCGAAGAAGCGACTCCGGCGATCGGGCGTGCACGCGCCGTGGCTGACTACATCGCCGGCATGACCGACCGTTACGCGCTACTGGAACACCGGCGCGTACTCGATCCGAGCTATCAAACCTCCTAAGTTGCCTCCGAGTCGCATGCGCATTTACATGCAAAAACCCACGCTCGAGGACGATCAGCTGCCGCGCTTCTATCAACTGCACCTGGTCCGCGACCTGCTCGGGGGCTGGAATCTCGTGCGCGAGTCGGGCTATGTCGGCCGCGCTGGCCAACTCACCCGCGAACACTTCGAATGCCTTGAAGATGCCGTGGGCATCCTCGAATCCCGCCGTGATCGACAAATTCAACAGGGCTATCGAATCACCTTTGCCGAAGGGGCCTTACCGGACTGCCCGCCGGAACCACCACGCCATCCAAACGTCTACTGACTGGGTTCACGCATGGGTGAATTCACTACCCACGCACCCAGATACCCATTAATGAATGGGTCGCGCAAATTGAACGCTACAGAGCGGCGCACTATACTTTCGGACCTTTTCTGCCCCTGATTGACCCGCAAAACACAAGGAAATGTGTCTGCGGCAATCAACCCCGGTCTCGCAGGATTCGGCGCCTCGGAAATGGTGAGATGCGTCGGGATGCCGTTGACCCTGGGCGCAGACCTGAAACACATGGCTACAGCCATCGGGAACGCGGAAACATTGGTGAAGAACGAATACACCCAGCTCGCATCGACCTACCCGTCTGCGCACAGCACACTCGATTCACTTGGCCTGTATCGGCCTGAATTTGAGCGCGACAACTGCGGCTTCGGCTTGATCGCACAAATGGATGGCAAGCCCAGCAACTGGCTGGTGCGCACCGCCATTGAATCCCTCAATCGCATGACCCACCGTGGCGCGATCGCCGCCGATGGGAAGTCAGGCGACGGCTGCGGTTTGTTGATGAAACGCCCTGAAGGCTTCTTGCGTGCGGTTGCTAGCGAGTTGGGCTTTGCGCTCAATGACACCTTCGCTGCCGGCATGGTGTTTCTCAATGCTGACAATGCACTGGCGAACAAAGCGCGCGCAACTCTGGAAAACGCCTTGCGCGCGCAGGGTGTGGAAGTCCTCGGCTGGCGCATCGTCCCGACCGATCCGAATGCCTGTGGTGAGCACGCACTTGCGGTGTTGCCGCAAATCGAACAAATCTTCGTCAATGCACCAGCCGACATGGATGCGGTGCATTTTGAGCGTGCCTTATTTATCGCGCGTCGCCAAACCGAAAAACAGATCGAACCAAACGATCCCGCGTTCTATATCCCAAGTCTGTCCGCGCGCGTCCTCTCCTATAAAGGCTTGGTCATGCCGGAATACCTACCGGTGTTCTACCCCGACCTACAGGATGAGCGCTTTGAGTCGGCGTTGTGTGTTTATCACCAGCGTTTCGCGACCAACACGCTGCCACAGTGGCGCTTGGCGCAACCCTTCCGTCAGCTCGCGCACAATGGTGAGATCAATACCGTTGCCGGTAACCGTAACTGGTCGGTTGCACGTTCGATGAAGTTCGAAACCCCGCTGATTCCAGACATGGATGCAGTGCGCCCGCTGGTATCAATGAGTGGCTCCGACTCCAACAGCCTCGACAACATGCTCGAAGCACTGTTGATGGGCGGCATGGATATCTTCCGCGCCATGCGTCTGCTGATTCCACCCGCCTGGCAGAACATCGAGTCCATGGATCCGGATCTGCGTGCCTTCCATGAATACAACTCCATGCATATGGAACCGTGGGATGGCCCGGCCGGTATCGTGCTGACCGATGGCCGTTATGCTGCGTGCACCATGGATCGCAATGGCCTGCGTCCAGCGCGTTGGGTCATTACCAAGGACCGCCATATCACCCTCGCTTCTGAAATCGGCGTGTATGACTATGATTCCGATCAAGTTGTGCGCAAAGGTCGGCTGCGTCCGGGACAGATGATTGCGGTCGACACCGAAACCGGTGCGCTGGTCCTGCCCGAACAGATCGATCAAGATCTAAAGCAGCGCCAGCCCTACAAGCAATGGCTGGAAACCTATACCCGCCATCTTGCGACCGCGATTAAAGACGATGAGCCGAGCGCGCCTGAGCTCGCACACAGCGAACTCGAGGTGGCACAGAAGCTCTTCCAGATCACCTTCGAAGAGCGCCAAGAGGTGCTCAAGGTTCTGGCCAGTGATGGCCAAGAAGCCATTGGTTCGATGGGTGACGACACCCCGATCGCGGTGCTATCCCAGCATCGGCGCTCGCTCTACGACTACTTCCGGCAGCAATTCGCTCAGGTCACCAACCCACCGATCGACCCCCTGCGCGAGCAGATCGTCATGTCGCTGGAGACTTGCCTCGGTCGTGAGCTCAACCTTTTCGAAGAGACTGCAGATCACGCCAAGCGCCTGATCATCGACTCGCCAGTGTTGTCACGCGGCAAGTTCAGCGCCTTGCTCGAAACGCATACCAACGATTATCCGCATCAGGTGTTGGACCTCGGTTATGACCCAAGTGGTTCGCTGCACGGTGCGATTAAGCAGTTGTGCAAAGACGCCGAAGACGCCGTGCGAGCCGGTAAGGTTTTACTGGTCCTCAGTGATCGCGCGATGCAGGCAAATCGCCCTCAGGTCCATGCCCTGCTTGCAACCGGCGCGGTGCATCATCATCTGGTCCGCACCGGTCTGCGCTGTGATGCCAATCTGATTATTGATACGGCAACCGCGCGCGACCCGCACCAATTTGCAACCCTGATTGGCTACGGTGCGACGGCCGTCCATCCGTGGCTGGCCTACGAAGTGCTGCATGACCTGATCGCCCAAGACGATTTGCGCAACATCACTGCTAGCGATGCGGCTGCGCTTTACCGTAAGGGCATCAACAAAGGCCTGTACAAGATCCTATCGAAGATGGGGATTTCTGCAGTTGCGAGTTATCGCGGTGCGCAATTGTTTGAAGCCGTAGGTCTGCACCGTGAAGTGGTGGATCTCTGTTTCAAGGGCACGACCTGCCGCATCCAAGGCAGTCGCTTTGCTGACCTCGAAAACGATCAACGTGTCTTGATGCGTGAAGCCTGGAATCAGCGCAAGCCGATTCGTCAGGGTGGCCTACTCAAGTTCCTGCATGGCGGCGAATACCACGCCTATAACCCGGATGTGGTGCAGTCCCTACAGAAGGCGGTGCAGAGCGGCGAGATGAATGATTACCGCGTCTTCGCCAAGCATGTGAACGGTCGTGGTGTTGCAGCATTACGCGACCTGTTTGCACTCAGCGACAAGACCCAAGCCATCCCGCTGGATCAGGTGGAGCCCTGGGAAAACATTGCTAAGCGCTTTGACACCGCGGCGATGTCGCTTGGTGCACTGTCACCGGAAGCGCACGAAGCCCTCGCGATTGCCATGAACACGCTGGGGGGTCGCTCCAACTCAGGAGAAGGCGGCGAAGATCCTGCACGCTACGGTACCAACAAAGTCTCCAAGATTAAGCAGATTGCTTCCGGGCGCTTTGGTGTCACTCCGCATTACTTGGTGAATGCTGAAGTGCTTCAGATTAAGGTCGCACAGGGTGCGAAGCCCGGGGAAGGCGGCCAGCTGCCCGGCAACAAGGTCAACGACCTAATTGCACGCCTGCGCTTCTGCAACCCAGGCACCACGCTGGTGTCCCCACCGCCGCATCACGACATCTATTCAATCGAAGATTTGGCACAGCTGATCTTTGACCTTAAACAAGTCAATCCCGATGCCTTGGTTTCCGTGAAGCTGGTCGCAGAAGCCGGCGTCGGCACGATTGCCGCTGGTGTGGCCAAGGCTTATGCCGACCTCATCACCATTGCCGGTCATGATGGCGGCACCGGTGCCAGCCCGCTGACTTCCGTGAAATATGCGGGATCACCGTGGGAACTGGGACTGTCTGAGACACACCAAATCCTGCGCGCCAACGATTTGCGCGGCAGAGTCCGCCTGCAAACCGATGGCGGCCTAAAAACCGGCCTAGATGTGGTCAAGGCAGCCATGCTCGGCGCCGAGTCATTTGGCTTTGGTACCGGCCCGATGGTGGCGCTGGGTTGTAAATATCTGCGTATCTGCCATCTCAATAATTGTGCGACCGGTGTTGCGACACAGAATGCGACACTGCGCGAAAAGCACTTCAAGGGTCTGCCGGAGATGGTCATCAACTACTTCCGCTTTGTTGCAGAAGAAGCGCGCGAATGGATGGCCCAGCTTGGCATTCGCAGCTTCGATGAACTGGTCGGGCGTAGCGATTTACTCGAAGCGGCCACGGGTCTGAGTGACAAACAAAGCAATCTGGACCTCTCGCCAATTCTGCGTGGACACGGCAACATCCCAGCAGATAAGCCGCACACTGTGCAAGACGCGCGTAACGTACCGTTTGATACCGCCGAGTTAGCGGAACAGATGGTGCGTGACTGCTTGCCGGCGATTGAGAACAAGCGCGGTGGCAGCTTCAGCTACCAAGTGCGCAATACCGACCGTTCCATTGGCGCCCGTCTCTCTGGCGAAATCGCCAAGCGTCACGGCAACCTCGGCATGGAAAGCACACCACTCGAAATCGCATTGCAAGGCAACGTGGGTCAGAGCTTCGGCGTCTGGAATGCCGGCGGCCTGCACCTGACACTGGAAGGCGATGCCAACGACTACGTCGGCAAAGGTATGGCCGGCGGCCGCCTGGTATTGCACCCACCCAAAAATGCCGCGTATCGCTCACACGAAACCCCGATCATGGGCAACACCTGCTTGTATGGCGCTACCGGTGGCGAACTATTCGCAGCCGGCACGGCAGGCGAACGCTTCGGCGTGCGCAACTCAGGTGCCACAACCGTAGTGGAAGGGGTCGGTGATCACGGTTGTGAATACATGACGGGCGGCATCGTTGCTGTTCTTGGCAGCACCGGCCTCAACTTTGGCGCGGCAATGACCGGTGGTTTGGCCTATGTCCTCGACATGGAACAAGCCTTCGTCGATCGCTATAACCATGAGCTGGTCGACATCCATCGCCTCACCCCCGAGCCGATGCAACCGTACCGAGATCATCTCCTCAGCTTGATTGAGCGCCATGCTGCGCTCACCGGCAGTGCCTGGAGCCGCAAGATTGCGAATGAGTTCGCCGATTTCAGTGGCCTGTTCTGGTTGGTCAAGCCGAAAGCGCTTGAACTGGCTGATCTGCTCGCCACCCAGACGAGGGCTGCGTAATGGGCAACGTCTTTCAGTTTATTGATGTACAGCGCCAAGACCCGAAGAAGGTTGCGGCAGAGGTTCGCGTTACCGAATACAAGGAAATCTACGGCCAATTTGATGCACAAGCTGCAGCCGTGCAGGCCGATCGCTGTCTCTCTTGTGGCAACCCGTATTGCTCGTGGAAGTGCCCCGTGCACAACCACATTCCGCATTGGCTGAAGTTGATTGCCGAAGGCAATCTGCAAGAAGCGGCAGAGCTCTCTCATCGCACCAACTCGCTGCCCGAGATTTGTGGCCGCGTCTGTCCGCAAGACCGTTTGTGTGAAGGCGCATGTACGCTAAACGATGGCTTTGGCGCCGTCACCATTGGTGCCGTCGAACGCTACATCAGTGACCAAGCCTTCGCTCAAGGCTGGCGTCCCGATCTCTCTGGCGTGCAGCCCACCGGCAAAAAAGTCGCCATCATTGGCGCCGGCCCAGCCGGCTTGGGCTGTGCAGATGTGCTGGCGCGCAATGGCGTCGAGGCGGTGGTTTTTGATCGTCATCCGGAAATCGGTGGCCTGCTCACCTTCGGCATCCCAGAATTCAAACTGGAAAAAACCATCGTTCAGAATCGCCGCGCGATTCTGGAAGAAATGGGGATCCGCTTTGAGCTCAACACCGAAGTGGGCAAGGATATCTCGTTCTCGGATCTTGAGCGCGACTATGACGCTGTGTTCGTCGGCATCGGCACCTATAAATACATGCAAGGCGGCATTCCCGGTGAGGACTTTGAGGGCGTCTATCCAGCCCTCGATTTCTTGATCTCTAATGTGAATCGCTGCCTTGGCCTGGAAAAGAGCGCTGCAGATTTCATTGACATGTCGGACCAGCGCGTCGTGGTACTGGGCGGTGGTGATACCGCCATGGATTGCACTCGCACCTCGATTCGTCAGGGTGCGAAAAGCGTGATCTGCGCCTATCGTCGTGATGAAGCGAACATGCCGGGCTCTGCGCGCGAAGTCGCGAACGCCAAAGAAGAAGGCGTGGAATTCCGCTTCAACCGCCAGCCACTGGAAGTGGTCGGTCACGGTAAAGTGGAAGGTCTGAAGGTAGTGGAAACTCGCCTAGGCGAACCGGATGAACGTGGCCGCCGACGCCCCGAAGTTGTACCGGGCAGCGAAGAAATCATCCCCTGTGATCGCGTGATCGTGGCCTTTGGTTTTCAGCCTGACCTGCCTGCTTGGCTGACCGGCGCCAACATCGCAACCGATGATCGTGATCGTGTATTGGCCGCAGAAGAACAGGACTACACCAAGCAGACTAGCAACCCGAAGGTGTTCGCCGGTGGTGACATCGTGCGCGGCTCCAACCTCGTGGTCAGTGCGGTGTGGGATGGTCGTAAGGCTGCCGAAGGCATCCTTGATTTCCTCGAAGTCTGATTTGTGAGCAGCCCCGAAGACAAAGCCAAGGCGCTACGCGAAGATGCGTTGGCGTATCACGCTTCCTCGCCCGCCGGAAAGCTTGCCACCTTCATCACCAAGCCTTGCGATACCCAGCGCGATCTTACGCTGGCTTATTCACCAGGCGTTGCCGCACCCGTGCGTGCGATTACGGAAAACCCTGCCGATGTCGACCTCTACACCGGTCGCCGCAACTTGGTTGCTGTGATCAGTGATGGCACAGCGGTACTGGGTCTCGGCAATGTTGGCCCGCTCGCCGCCAAACCGGTGATGGAAGGTAAAGGCGTCCTGTTCAAAAAATTTGCGGACATCGATGTGTTCGACATTGAAGTGGACGTGAACAGCAGTGAGGAACTGATTGAAACCGTCGCACGCATTGCGCCCACCTTTGGCGGGATCAACCTTGAAGACATCGCGGCCCCGCGTTGCTTCGAAGTCGAACAAGCCCTCATTGAGCGCCTCAATATTCCGGTGTTCCATGATGATCAACACGGCACCGCCATCATCATCGCGGCAGGCCTGCTCAATGCTCTGGAACTCAGCAATAAAAAGATTGAAGACGCCAAGATCGTTTGTCTCGGAGCCGGTGCCGCTGGGATTGCCTCAATGAACCTGCTCGTCGGTCTCGGTGCAAAAAAAGAACACCTCACCATGGTGGATCGCAAAGGCGTCATTCACAGGGAACGCGACGACCTCAACGAATGGAAGCAATCCTTCGCACGCGTAACCGACCAGCGCACACTAGCTGACGCCATGAACGGCGCCGATGTGTTCATTGGTTTGTCGGGTGCGGATCTGCTGAGTGCTGAGATGCTCACAAGCATGGCAGCCAATCCGACCGTCTTTGCACTCTCCAACCCGGACCCAGAAATCGCACCGGAGCTGGCACATGCCACACGCGATGATTTAATCATGGCCACCGGACGCAGCGACTATCCGAATCAGGTCAATAACGTACTCGGCTTTCCCTACATCTTCCGTGGCGCGCTGGATGTTGGTGCACGCACGATCAACCTGGAAATGAAGATGGCTGCGGTCCGTGCGCTGCGCGACCTTACCCGCGAACCGGTGCCCGCTGATGTGCTCAAGGCCTACAAGCTGGATACTCTGGCTTTTGGTCGTGACTACATCTTGCCGAAGCCTCTCGATAGCCGCCTACGTGAACGCGTTTCCGGCGCTGTAGCACAAGCTGCCAAAGACAGCGGCGTCCTTGCATCGCCCTAGCGGAACTGCGCAGTTACTGATGCGCAATCCATGGCCAAGACAACCTCAGCGTAGCCCGCCTCGGGCGACGCTTCGAAACCACAACTCGATCCTGTCATGGTTTCTTTGAACCAAATCTGTAGGACAACCTCTGTCTCCTGATCGCCGCGCTTGATCGACAGGATCGAAATCTCGAGTGAGTCCGGCTCAATTTGTCCGAAGGTGAGTCTAGGCAATTGATCTAGCGGTATTTGTTTAAGCCAGCCCACGATCGCTTCGCGTAGCTGTGGCTCTGCCTGCACGTCACAGAAATGTGCTGGAATCTTCATGTATTCACCAATAAAGCTTCCACTTGCGCACGGGTCGCACGCTCCATTGCGTGCTGATCGAGCGCGGATAACGGCGACTGACGCAAACCCACTTCGGGAAACAAGGCCACTTCGACCGCTTCATCTTGATAGTTCACGCGATACAGCGGCCTCGGCTCTTCGCGCCCACCACCAAAACGATATATGCGCGCATCCGCATCAAAACGAACCCGCTTTTCATGAAAAAACCGTTCCAGCGCGGTGGGGTCATCGGAGAAGACGTGCAGGTTGATGGGTGTCTGCTGCGTTGCTGTACCTGCAAGAGCTGGACCCACTAAACGCGGCTCAAACGATTCCAGCTCCAGCATCAAACGCATCGCGACTTCGCGCTGTGCTCGCACACGTGCAGCGGTTTCTTCAGCAAGAAATAAAGCTTGATAGGCGCGCATGGCCGCATCAATCTCACGATTGTTGGGTGCATCACGCGTTTGCGCAGAAAGACCTAACTCATCGGCGGCTCGTTCACGCGCATCGGCATACCCTTCCGCCCAACCTTCCGCCAAGATGCGGCCGGCGATCTGAGCCCACTCCTGATGTAAAGCGCTGTCGCGGCGTCGCGACATGGGATTATTTTTTCTTCTTGGCCGCCGCCGCAGCGCGTTTTTCTTGCAACCGCAATTGCGCTGCGCCTGAAGCGGAGATGACGCGAATCCGAAGACCTTCATCGGCCAACTGCTTGGCAAACTCAATGGCCTTCTTCGCCTTTGCGTCGCTGGTCTTTAGCGTTGCATGCGGCAGGCCGCCTTCGGGCTCGTAATGCAGCAGATAACCACCACCATGAAACTGGCTGGACAGACGCTTGCGCACTTTATCGACTTTACCAAGCGCTTCTTGGCACTGTTCCAGGGTCAGCTGGGTTGGGTCGGCTTCTTTGTCGACCTTGGCATTCTTGAAGCCATCGGTAATGTACGGCCCCCAACGACCATCCAAAACCTGAATGCGCTCACCTTCAAACAAGCGCAATTCTTTTTCATTGTCTTCTGCGCGCTTAGCCTCAATTAATGGCATCGCCGCCTCAATGTCGATACTGTGCGGGTCATGCGGATCAATCGAGACATGTCGTGGCAACAGGCCAATCCCCTTCTCGCCCCAGGCTTCTACTCGCTCAGCGATCTCATGATGCATCAGGCTCGCATAGGGGCCAAAGCGACCTGTGTTGACGCTGACATCTTCACCGTTTTCAGTTTGGCCAATGTGACGTGGCAACTTGAAGAGCGGCAACACGTCTTCAAGGGTTACCGCGTCCATGCGCTGATCGGCACGCAATCCAGCAAACTGCGGCTTCTCTTCATCATCACGCGTACCAATCTGTGCAAACACGCCATAACGACCCACGCGCACACTCACAGGCCGACCTGTTTCAGGATCGTTTCCTAACTGACGCACCTGCGCCGCTTCCTCGCGAGAAACGAGTTCTGCGGCTTCAACGTCTTGATGGAACGGCTGATAGAAGGCGCAAATCATTTCTTGCCAATCACGCCGACCTTCTGAGATCTCATCAAACTGTTCTTCCACCTTCGCGGTGAACTGATAGTCAATGACCTCTTCGAACTGCTTAACCAAAAAGTCAGTCACGATTCCGGCAATATCACTCGGGAAAAGCTTGCCACGATCGCGCCCGGTAATTTCGGTACGGTCATCGCGCTCAACCGGTTTACGGTCCATACGAATACGGCGCACCGTACGCTCGGTACCTTCGCGCTCTTCTTTAGTCACATAACCGCGGTTTTGAATCGTAGTGATGGTCGGCGCATAAGTGGATGGGCGACCAATGCCCATTTCTTCGAGCTTACGCACCAGACTGGCCTCGGTGAAACGCGCCGGCGCACGGCTAAATTGTTCTTCGGCAACAACGCTGATCAAATCCAAGATTTGATCCGGCTCCAATGGCGGCAGGCGTTTGTCATCATTGTCATCGGCCTCATCGTCACCAGCATCGGATTCTTGCTTGCTCGATTTGCCCGCACCCAATTGCACTCGCAAGAAGCCATCAAAGGTCAGCACTTCGCCCTTGGCGACAAAATGCTCTTCCACCCCTTCAGGGTGCAGCGTTGCAGTGGTGCGTTCGAAACGCGCATCACTCATCTGCGAGCCAAGCGCACGCTCCCAAATCAAACGATACAAACGCTGTTCGTTGCGCTCGCCGGAAACTTCGTCAATTGTGAAATCGGTTGGGCGAATCGCCTCATGCGCTTCCTGCGCCGAAGAGGATTTAGTCTTGTACTGGCGGCGCTCAGCATAATCCTTACCAAAGGTCTTGCTAACGTACTCACCCGCTTGCGCCAAGGCCTGTTCAGACATATTGACTGAGTCGGTACGCATGTAGGTGATCTTGCCCGACTCATATAAGCGCTGCGCCAGCGACATGGTCTGACGCAAGGTGAAGCCTAAACGCGAAGACGCGGCCTGCTGCAGAGTTGATGTGGTGAACGGCGGCGGCGGCGCGCGGCGCGCCGGCTTGCGTTCGACCGCACCAACACGCACCGACTTCCCCTGCAGACGCTTTAATAAGTCTTCGGCATTCTCAAGTGATGTCAGGTCTTTCGGAAGTCGCGCGGCAAACTGGTCCATAGCCTCGGTTTCAACGGTAGCAATAACCTTGAAACTTGAAACAGGCGTGAAGGCATTGATCTCGCGCTCACGCTCGACCACCAAACGCACCGCCACCGATTGCACACGCCCCGCGGAAAGCCCGGTCTGAATCTTCTTCCACAACACCGGCGACAGCTCGAAACCCACCAAACGATCGAGCACACGGCGTGCCTGCTGACCATTCACCAAATCACGATCAATCTCGCGCGGATTGGCGATCGCCTTGAGAATCGCCGGCTTGGTAATTTCATGAAAGGCGATACGCTTGGTGATTTTGTCCTGCAAGCCGAGCACCTCCTCGAGATGCCAGGCAATCGCCTCCCCTTCGCGGTCCTCATCCGTCGCCAGCCAGACGACTTCCGCCGCCTTGGCCCGCTTCTTCAGGTCGGCAATGACCTTCTTCTTGTCGTCATCAACCGCATATTCGGTGTCTACCTTGCGGTCCTTGCAACGCAGGGTCACGCCACCCTTGGTCAGGTCGCGGATGTGGCCCATACTGGAAACGACGCTGAAGTCCTCACCAAGAAACTTTTCGATGGTGCGTGCTTTGGCCGGGGATTCGACGATGACGAGATTCTTGCTCACGGCGCGCGATTGTCAGGAAAAGCGGCGCCAACGCAAGCGCGCCGCACGCAGCAGGGAAGAAAAACGGGGCTCAATGCAACCGACCGGGGCTGCCGTCGTAGACGAAAACCTCCATCCAATCGAACGCATCCTCATGCCCAGGACGCCCCGAGAGGACGAGAAGAACCACCCATTTGATGTGATCTACGTCAATCTTGTCGACATCGAGCGCCATCAGGCGATCAATAACAAGCTCGCGGGAAACCGGATCTAGGACTCCACTCTGCTCAAGGAACAACAAGAGTCCGCGCGCAGCGGCATCCAGGCGTTCGAGTTCCGCAGGAATGTACAGACGAAAGGAAGCGGGTGGCTCGAGATTTTCCCAGTTTTCATGCATCGCAGAGAGGGTTTCGAGCCAATCAAAGGCCTTATCGACCTTGGCATCCGGAAAGCCAGCCTCGCGCAGCGTTATGCGCAACGCCTCTTCGTCGGTGTTTTCGTCGACCTCTTCGTGAATGTAGTTCTCGAAGAGGTAGACCAGCACATCAAGCATGCATGAGTCCTTGAATTGAGTGGTCAGGGATGGCTGACCTGCGCCCGCCCACCGGGGAGCATCTGAACGCGTCCTTGCAGTTCTAGAGCAAGGAGCATGGAGGAAACCCGGTCGGCCGTCAAACCACTGCGTTCGACCAATTGGTCGATGCTGGCGGGGTCACCCCCCATGGCACTGAGCAAAGCTGCCTCCTCCGAATCGGCCGACCAAGACGCGGTCGCGCCAGAACTGTCCTCCAACTCCGCGCTTTCAAACTGCGCGCGCAGGTAACCCACCAAACCCTCCAAATCTTCCAGCACGTCATCAACGCTCTCGACCAGTTTCGCGCCGTCGCGAATCAGGCGATGGCAGCCGCGCGCCAGCGGGTTGTGAATTGAGCCAGGGATCGCAAACACCTCACGGCCTTGTTCTAACGCCTGCCGCGCCGTGATTAATGAGCCGCTGCGCAACGCCGCCTCCACCACCAGCGTACCTAAGGCAAGGCCGCTCAAGATTCGGTTGCGGCGCGGGAAATGACTGGCGTGGGGCCCAGTGCCAAGCGGAAATTCGGAAACCAAGACACCACCCTCGGCCACGATACGCCGTGCCAGGTCACGATGATTGGCCGGATAGACACGATCCACCCCGGTGCCCAACACCGCCAAGGTCCGTCCGCCCGCATTGAGCGCCCCTTCATGAGCAGCAGCGTCGATACCCGCCGCCAGACCGCTGGTAATCGCGAAGCCAACCTGACTCAGCCCCGCAGCGAACTGCTCGGCGAGCTCACGGCCGGGACGAGAAGGATTGCGGCTACCGACGATCGCCACCTGCGGCACCGCTAAGGCCGCAGCGTCTCCCAGCACGTACAGCACTGCTGGCGGATCGGCGATCTGCCGTAACAATGTGGGGTAATCGGAATCAGCCAACGTAAACAGGCGCGCGCCCTCGCGCTCCAACCAGGCAAAATCATCGGCCAAAATTGCGTCTTCACTGTGCGAGAGGAAATCCAAGGCGTCTTGCTTGAGCAGCCCAGAGGCCTTCTGCGCCTTGGGCCCGGCACTTAGAAAGTCTTGAAGATCGGGGAAATGGGTGAGGATGTCGCGAATACGCGCAGGTCCGACCCCCGGTGCGCGCACCAACAACAACCAGGCGCGCAGCCGTTGCGGATCATCTTGAACGCGAACATCACTGACCATGACGCCTATAATAGACCCCAGGATCGCCGCCGCGATGGCTTTTTAAGAAAACCGAAAACGATCAAACGCTTATGGCTCTGTTGCCGATTTTGCATCACCCCGACCCCCGCCTCCGCCGCCGTGCATTGCCGGTAGCAACGGTGGACGACGCCCTGCGCAGTTTCATCGCCAATATGTTTGAAACCATGTATGCCGCGCCGGGCATCGGCCTCGCCGCGACTCAGGTGAATGATCTGCGGCGCGTCATCGTGGTCGATATTTCTGAAAATCATGAGGCCCCCCTCGCACTGATTAATCCAGAAGTCATCGCCAAAGAAGGCGAGGAAGAGATGGAAGAAGGCTGCCTGTCGGTGCCGGGCATTTATGACAAGGTGCAGCGCGCCGAACACATCCGTGTGCGCGCCCTCAATGAACAAGGCGAAACGATCGAGTTCGATGCCAACGGCCTACTCGCCATTTGCATCCAGCACGAAATTGACCATCTCGATGGCAAGCTGTTTGTTGACTACCTGTCCAAGCTCAAACAAACCCGCATCATTAAGAAGCTCGAGAAACACGCGCGAGAAACCTTGTGACGAATCCAACGCCCGCAGTGCAGACGCCATTGCGGGTGGTGTTTGCCGGAACCCCCGAATTTGCCGCAACTGCGTTGCAGGCGCTGATTGAATCGCCGCATGAAGTCGTCGCGGCCTACACCCAGCCAGATCGCCCAGCAGGTCGTGGCCGGCAGTTGCGCGCTAGCCCGGTCAAACAACTGGCCCTTGAACAGAACATTCCAGTTGAACAACCACTCAGCCTACGCGATACAGATGCGCAAGCCCAGCTCGCACGCTATCAAGCCGATGTCATGGTGGTTGTGGCCTATGGTCTGATCTTGCCGCAAGCGGTGCTCGATCAACCACGTTATGGCTGTCTTAATATTCATGCTTCATTGTTGCCACGTTGGCGTGGTGCAGCACCCATTCAACGCGCAATTGATGCGGGCGATGCCGAAACCGGCGTGACGATCATGCAAATGGAAGCAGGCCTCGACACCGGACCGATGTTGCATGTGTTGCGCACAACAATCAGCACAGAAGACACCAGCCAGACTCTGCATGACCGCTTGGCAGAACTCGGTGCGCAGGCCATTCTGGAATCGCTGGCCGATCTCGAAACACAACGCGCACAGGCGATCGCGCAGGACAATGCACACACTACCTATGCAGAAAAGCTACACAAGGATGAAGCGCTCTTGGATTGGTCAAAGCCTGCGGCCGAACTCGATCGACGCATTCGCGCATTCAATCCGTGGCCGATGGCGTATGCCCGCCTGGACGGACAAGACTTCCGCATTTGGCAAGCAAAATGCATGAGCGAAGTTAGTCATGCAGTGCCCGGACAGACCGTACGGGTCGGTCGCGAAGGCATTGATGTCGCGACGGGCGATGGCGTGCTGCGCGTCCTGCAGCTGCAACCACCCGGCAAAAAAGCCATGCCGGTTGCCGATTTCTTAAACGCGCGCCCACAACTGCTCGATGGATTCCACTTTGAATCAGCCACAGCGTCGCTTTCGTAAATCTACGCCCAAGCCGCGCAACATAGATGCGGGCGCCGCACTGCGCGCGCAAGCAGCGCAAGTCATTCAGCGCGTGCGCGAAGAAGGCGCATCACTGGCCGACGCACTGCCTGAGGCGCGCGCAACACTCGATCCGCGCGATGGCGCATTACTACAAGAGCTGGTCTATGGCGTGTTGCGTGAGGCGTATTCCCTACATGGGCTCAGCAAACAACTCCTGAACAAACCACTGAAAGAACGCGATGCCGATTTGGAGGCTTTGCTTTGGGTTGGCTTATACCAACTCCGCAGCACGCGCATTCCGGCGCACGCCGCACTCCATGCGACCGTAGATGCCGCGGCAGTGCTCGATAAAGACTGGGCACGCGGCATGCTCAATGCAACGCTACGCCGCTATCAACGCGAACATGAAGCGCTCGATCGTGGCGTATCTGAAGAAGGCTGCCGCAACCTGCCCACTTGGTTGTGCCAACAGATTCACAGTGCGTGGCCTGACCACTGGCAAGCCATCGCAGAAGCCAGCAGCCAGCAGGCGCCGATGACCCTACGCGTATTTGGTGATCGCGTGGCTTATCTAGATGAGCTAGCGTCACTGGGCATTACTGGACATGCGCATGCGATTTCTTCACAGGCCATCATCCTCGAACACGCACAGGCCGTTGATACCCTGCCCGGTTTTGCTGAAGGACGGGTATCGGTTCAAGATGCCGCACCACAACTTGCTGCTGAACTACTCCAACTGGCTGATCAGCAGCACGTGCTTGATGCCTGCGCTGCGCCTGGCGGAAAGACCGCTCATATTCTGCAGTCCAATCAGTCTTTAGATGTTGTTGCGCTGGAAAGCGACCCTACGCGATTGCCGCGCTTACAACAAACCCTGCAGCGTATCGGCGCACAAGCGACCGTCCGGCATGGTGATGCCGGACAGCAGGATTGGTGGGATGGCAAAGCGTTCGACCGCATATTGCTCGACGCGCCCTGTAGCGCGACGGGTGTGATTCGACGCAATCCGGACATTGCTTGGCTACGTCGCCCGACGGATATCCCAAAATTGGCAAAAACCCAGCATGCCATCCTCGAAAATCTATGGTCGATGCTAAAACCCAATGGCATTCTGCTCTACGCCACATGCTCGGTTTTGCCTGCTGAGAACTCGGATCTTGTGGCGACATTTCTAACGCAACATACCGATGCTGAAGAAGTACCCATCGAAGCGAACTGGGGAGCCGCACAAGCCCATGGACGCCAACTCTTTCCCGGCGAGCACGAGATGGATGGCTTTTATTACGCGCGTCTGCGCAAAAAGGCTTAAGCCATGCGCACTGCGCTTGTTGCACTATTGCTAATGCTGGCGCCCCAGGTACACGCACAAATTGAGCATCGCGATACCCAACTCCATGCTGGCACGAACACGGTGAGCATAAGTAGCAACTACCAAGTCACGCTCGAGCCTGCGGTGCGTGAAGCACTCCAGAATGGCATCCCTTTGGTATTCCTCTATGAGCTTGAGCTGTATGAACCACGCCTGCGCGGCTGGTGGAAACACACGGTCTCGAATGTGGAGCAATTGGTCACCCTTTCCTATGACCCGCTGTTACAAAACTATCAAGTTCGCACACTTTCTTTGCGGCTCGCACCTGATCTCGGCCAAGCACAACAAGATCTCGGCCGACGTCAATTGATCCAGCCCTTTCCGCGCAGCGCACTACTCGAACCGAATCGTGCCATCCGAGCGCGCCTGAGCCTAGATCGCAGCAGCTTACCGGGACCGATGCGACTGACCGCATGGCTTGATTCTGCTTGGCATGAAGACAGTGGGTGGCACAGCGTCACGTTACCGGAGTTGGCGCCATGACCACACTCTTTCGCATGCTGCGTCAAAGTGGCGGATTGTTCTGGGCAGGCTTACGTTGGGCAGCGCAAAACACCGTTCCTCTATTAGGCGTTGCTGCGCTCTTTCTTGCTGCTGTGTTGCTGTTCATTGCGATGAGCAGTTCGACGGACTACAACCGTTTCTACACGGCTATTACCTCGCTCAACGTTGCTGGTCTGGTTTTGGTATTGGGCTATCTTGCGCGGCAACTGCTGCGGCTGGTCAAAGCGTGGCGTCTCGGCCTTCCAGGCATCCGCCTACATATGCGCCTGCTTGGCATGTTTTTGATCATCGCATTGATCCCGGTGTCCTTGGTGTATTTCTTCTCGATCCGCATGCTCAACTCAGGCATCGATAGCTGGTTTGATCGCGATGTCACGCAAGCATTAGAAAGCGCAAAAGCACTCGGACAGAGCGCAATCGATGAGCGCAAGAAACGTCACATTGGCACAACGCAGTTTGTGGCTTACCAACTACAGAGCTTGAGCAATGATGTGATCGGGGTAGAACTGGATGCTGTACTAGCACGCACCGATACCCAGAGTTATGAGATGCAAATCGTCGACAACCAGCTCGGGCTAGTCGCCAGTAGCTTGTCCAGCACAATCCTGCAACTGAGCATCCCCAAAACCAACACCAGCAGCGACATTGATCGCTTTAGTGATAGCCCGCTGTCAGAAGAAACCAGCGACTTGCGCAATCTTGTTGCGACTGCGCGTGATTACAACTTCGCCACACAAATCGTCGCCGACCCACAACTCGGACAAATCATTCAAGTTGCAGTACGGGTAGAGCCTCCCCTGGAAAACCCACAGCGCTTGCTCTTCCTCATAGCCGACTACCCGATGCCGCGCGAAATCGAAGAGCAAATGAATGCCGTGCGAATGATTACCGTAGGCCAGCAACAAATCACCTACCTCGAAGACCACCTTCAGCTTTCGTACACCATTAGTCTTTCGTTGATGCTATTCATCAGCTTGTTGCTTGCCGGCTGGGGCGCATTGTTCACAGCGAAGCGCCTTACCGCCCCGATTCGCGATCTGGCTGAAGGCACGCGCAAGGTTGCGGATGGTCAATACGATATGGAGCTCGCACAACCGAGCCAAGATGACCTCGGTTTTCTGGTGAATTCCTTCAACGTAATGACGCGCCGCCTCAGTCTTGCCCGTAGCGATCTCGAACGCAGCCGTAAACAAACCGAGAATCAGCGCGCGTATTTAGAAGCGGTTCTATCCCACCTTTCTTCTGGCGTATTGGTGCTAGACACCAAACATAACATTCGCCGCTTCAATCGTGCGGCCTGTCAAATTTTAGGGATTAGCCTGCAAGGTCAAGACGAACCGAATCTCGACATGCTGATGCAACATCACCCCCATCTTCGACAGGTGGTGGCGCTGCTAAAACCACATCTTGCTAGCTGGGCGCTAGAGTGGGATGAAGAACTTCACATTCAAACCCCGCAAGGGCGACGCATTTTGCTGATGCGTGGCACGTGGTTACCCGGTCGCGCAGAAACCTCTGGCTACGTGGTTGTGTTTGAAGACATCACCGCTCTGGTTGAAGCGCAACGCGGTGCGGCATGGAGTGAAGTCGCAAAACGTTTGGCCCATGAAATCAAAAATCCACTGACGCCCATCCAACTCTCGGCCGAGCGCTTACAACACAAGCTCTCTGCTGCGTTGGATGACAGCAATGCAGCATTCTTACGGCGCATGACTCACACCATCATCGATCAGGTCGAGGCGATGAAGCGTATGGTGAAGGCGTTCTCGGACTATGCACGCCCACCGAAGCTCGAGCTCGCCGAACTGGCCCTACAAACCTTCCTACCGCAGGCCCTTCAGTTGTATGCCGATGATGCGCGCGTTCAGATCGAGCTCGAGGTTCCACCCGAGCTTCCCACCCTGCATGCTGACCGGGATCGCCTGCGCCAAGTGGTACTCAATCTGGTGAAGAATGCACTTGAGGCGAGCACTGAGGATGCGGTCAAGGTACAAATCCAGGCTCAGCGTGCCGATGAGATTGAACCTGCCCAAGTTCGCCTACGCTTCTGCGACAACGGCCCAGGCATCCCTGACAGCGTCATCGACCACCTGTTTGAGCCCTATGCAACTACCAAACCCAAGGGAACCGGACTAGGATTGGCGATTGTGAAACGTATTGTCGAAGAGCATGGCGGCTCACTCGCCGCCGAAAATCGCAAGGAAGGTGGCGCCTGCTTCACTCTGCTGCTGCCACTCCGCCCCTCCCTCACTGAGATCACTGCATGAAGGCGCACATTCTGGTCGTCGATGACGAACCTGAGATTCGCACCAGCGTCCGCGAGATTCTTGAGGATGAGGGCTACTCTGTGGCGACAGCGGAGAACGGTCAGACGGCCCGCGAAGCCCTACTCCAGCGCAAACCAGATCTCGTTCTACTGGACATCTGGATGCCCGACGTTGATGGCCTGACGCTACTCAAGAGCTGGCAAGAAGAGAAGCTCGACCTCCCCGTCATCATGATGTCTGGACATGGCACGGTTGAACATGCGGTCGATGCCACCCGGCATGGCGCTTATGACTTTCTCGAGAAACCGCTGTCGCTGGCCAAGCTTTTGCTCACCGTTCAAAACGCGCTTGAGCATGCACGACTGCGTCAGGAAAACCTTGGCCTGCGCAAACGCAGCGAACCGGTGCACGAACCGAGCGGTCGCAGCCCAATGGTGCAAGATCTTCGTACCCAAGCTGAACGGATTGCCCAGCATCGCGTACCGGTCATGTTGATGGGCGAAGCCGGCTCTGGAAAGAAGGTCTATGCCCGCTACATCCATGCCCACTCCGCCGTTGCTCAAGGCCCATTCATTGATCGCGCCGTTGCATCGATCACGCGCGAGAATGCAGCACAAGAACTTTTTGGTAGCGAGTCTGCTGGGCAGATCTACTACGGCCTGCTCGAGCGTGCCGATGGTGGCACCCTGTTCTTGGAAGAAATCGGCGACCTCGATTTGGATGCGCAAGGACGACTTCTCAGCGCGCTTGAAAACAAAAATTTCTTGCGTGCCGGCGGCCACGAGCCGGTTGCCCCCAACTTCCGTTTAATCGTCTCGAGTCAGTGCGACTTGGAGCAGGAGGTTGCGCAGGGGCGCTTCCGCGAAGATTTGCTCTATCACCTCAACGTATTGCCACTACAAATCCCGCCGCTGCGTGAGCACGCCCAGGATATTCCTGAGCTCGTGCAATACTACATCAACCATTTCTCACTCCATGAAAATCTTTCCTATCGCGAGCCGAGCATGGCGCTGCTCAATCAGCTGCGGCAATACCCATGGCCGGGCAATGTGCTTGAGCTAAAGAATTTGGTGCAGCGTTTACTGATCTTAGGCTCGGGCAACACGATTGAGGCCAGCGAGTTGCCCGCCTCCATGCTGCGCAAGGCTGCGGCCAGCCAGGCGAGTAGCGAAGAGACCGAAGGTTTGCGCTTTGATTTGCCTTTACGCGAAGCGCGTGATGAATTTGAACGCCGTTACTTTCTTTTTCATTTACGCGACACTCATGGCAACGTAACTCAAACCGCAGATCGGGCTGGGGTCGAACGGACCAACCTCTATCGCAAACTAAAAGGGCTTGGGATTGACCCACGCCACCCCGAATCGAGCGAATCCAATTAGCTTTTCCTCTAGAGCACTAGCAGGACTTATGACATGCGCATCGTAATTCTTGGCGCCGGCCAAGTCGGCAGTTCCGTCGCAGAAAATCTTGCCAGCGAAGACAATGACATCACGGTGGTTGATACCGATCGTGATTCACTGATGGCTTTGCAAGATCGACTCGATATTCGCACCGTACAAGGCCTGGCATCGCATCCTGAAGTGCTTACCCAAGCCGGGATTGAGCAAGCGGATATGTTGCTGGCCGTTACCAATAGCGACGAGGTCAATATGCTCGCCTGCCAAATTGGTCACACCCTATTTCATGTGCCCACCAAAATTGCGCGCGTTCGGGCGCGTGAATATGTGGACGCCACTCAGCAACTATTCCGACCGGAAGCGATCCCGGTGGATATGGTGATCAGCCCTGAGCAAGTTGTCACAGACTACATCCGACGCTTAATTGAAACGCCAGGCGCACTACAGGTGCTTGAGTTCGCACAAGGACGAGTGCGTCTCGTTGCAGTCAAGGCTTACTATGGCGGCGCACTGGTCGGACAAGAAGTTCGCGAGCTGCGCGAACATATGCCCGACGTGGACACGCGAATTGCGGCAATCTTCCGCCGTGGGCGCCCCATCCTGCCCAAAGGCGATACCGTCATTGAAGTGGATGATGAAGTCCACATCATTGCTGCACGCGAAAATATTAGCGAAGTGATGAATGAGTTGCGCCGGCGTGAGCGTCCCTATCGCCGCGTTATGATTGTTGGCGGCGGCAACATTGGCGAACGTCTTGCCGGTGCTCTAGAGGGGCGCTATCAGGTCAAGCTGATTGATCACAACAGCGAAACCACGCGCATGCTCTCGGAAAAACTCTCCAAGACCATCGTGTTGCAAGGTGACGCCGCCAGTGAAGATCTACTACTTGAAGAAGGGATTGAAGAAACGGATATCTTTGTTGCGGTCACCAGCAGCGACGAAGCTAATATTCTGTCTTCGATGCTGGCAAAACGACTCGGCGCACGCAAAGTTATGGCGCTGATCAATCGGCCTGCGTATGCACGTCTAATCGAAAATAATGAAAGCATCGACATTGCGATATCACCGCAACAGGCCACCATCAGCGTCCTGCTCGCGCATGTGCGCCGTGGCGATGTAGTCGTTGCGCATTCACTACGCAAAGGTGCCGCGGAAGCGCTAGAGGCAGTCGCACACGGTGATGCCAATACGTCCCGTGTTGTCGGCCGCGCGATCGATGAAATTAAGTTACCGTCAGGCTGCACGATCGGCGCAATCGTACGCGGCAATGAAGTCTTAATTGCGCATCACGATACGGTCATTGAAACCGAGGATCATGTGATCTTGTTCTTGGTCGAAAAACATCGCATGCGTGACGTTGAAAAACTATTCCAACCGCGCAGCAGTCTGTTCTAGGCCTATTCATGCAGCCAAAAGTTATTCAACGCATTCTGGGTCTGTTGCTGATGTTGTTCAGCCTGACCATGCTGCCGCCGATTTTTGTCGCGCTGCATTATCAGGATGGTGGGCTACAGGCTTTTTTGCTCGGCTTTGCGCTCATTCTGCTCGCCGGCATGCTGATCTGGGTCCCTGTACGAGGCATTAGGGCTGAACTGCGCACACGCGATGGCTTCCTTGTAGTCGTCCTACTCTGGACCGTCTTGGGTCTTTCCGGTGCCGTACCGTTGGCACTCGGCACCGAACCGCACATGAGCATCACCGATGCCATTTTCGAATCCATGTCAGGCCTAACCACAACCGGAGCCACGGTACTGACCGGCATTGATCATCTGCCACACTCTATTTTGTTCTATCGCCAGCAACTCCAGTGGCTCGGTGGCATGGGCATCATCGTATTAGCGGTTGCCATTCTGCCGATGCTGGGCGTCGGTGGCATGCAGCTTTATCGCGCCGAAACACCTGGTCCCATCAAAGACAGCAAGCTCACACCTCGCATTACCGAAACAGCAAAGGCCCTTTGGTACATCTATCTTGGCCTCACCATTTCCTGTGGGATCGCTTATTGGCTTGCCGGTATGACACCGTTTGATGCGCTCGCGCATGCCTTCTCAACTGTAGCCATCGGCGGCTTCTCTACTCATGATACAAGTATGGGATGGTTCGATAGTCCTCTGATCGAAGCGATTGCAGTAATTTTTATGCTACTGGCAGGGGTCAACTTCTCGCTGCATTTTCTAGCCATGCGCAAGTTGACCTTACGGCCGTATTGGCAGGATGCCGAATTCCGTTTTTACATTTCCATGCTAGCAGTCGTTGCAACAATCACGGTTTTGTTCTTAATGCATTCCGGAACATTCACGGACCCGGTAGACGCATTGCATCATGGCATTTTTCAAACTGTCTCGATTGCAACAACAACCGGCTTTACAACTGCTGACTATTTCACGTGGCCGAGCTTCTTGCCTGTGCTCTTGATCTTCACCAGCTTTGTCGGTGCTTGTGCTATGTCGACCGGCGGCGGCATGAAAGTAATTCGTTTCTTGCTATTGATCAAACAAGGGATGCGCGAGATTCGTCAGCTCGTGCATCCGAACGCACGCATCACTATTCGTGTCGGTGGGCGGCCAATGTCCGACAAGGTGTTCACCGCGGTATGGGGGTTCTTCTCGCTCTATGTCGCCAGCTTCAGTTTCTTGATGTTGGCTCTCATGGCGACTGGATTGGATCAGACAACCGCCTTCTCTGCGCTGGCTGCGTGCATCAATAATCTTGGCCCAGGACTGGGTGAAGTAGGTTCGCACTACGGCAATATCAACGACACCGCAAAATGGTTGTTAAGCTTTGCCATGTTGCTGGGCCGCTTGGAAGTATTTAGCATCTTGGTTCTGCTGACACCCGAATTCTGGCGCAAATAGACCACAACGTTTTAAGCGCGCGTCCCTGCTTTCGGCGGCGTTTCCTCACTTTCCATCAGCGGACGCAATGCCGATTTCAATGCTGCAAAAAGATTGGGACTCAGTCGTTCCTCCTGCGCTAGCAGTGTTTTCATATGTTGGCGGCGGGTTGGCGGCCCAAAGCATGCCGGACAATTTTCATGAATGACCGGAAACTCCGCCTCGATGGCAAATGCCGCGGTTTGCCGCTCACGTACATAGCACAACGGCCGAATCACCCGCGCATCACCCGCATCATTTCGATAGTGCGCTTTCATGGTGTTCAAACGCCCTTCATGAAACGCGGACATTAAGAAGCTTTCCGCCAGATCATCTAGATGCTGCCCTAATGCCAAGACGTTATAACCATGCTCACGCATCAGGCGATACAAAATCCCACGACGCATGCGCGAGCAGAAAGAGCAGAATGAATCTCCATCCATATGGCCTTTGGCTTGTTCCATCACCGGCTGAGATTCCAGGTGGTGCGTTAATCCGAGGCCTTCAACATAAGGCTTAAGCGGAGCTGGGTCGTAGCCACCAGTTTGCGAGTCGACCGTTGCCACAGCAAGCTCAAAACGAACCGGGGCATAGCGCTGCAAGTGCCGCAGGATATGCAAAAGACTCAACGAATCTTTGCCGCCAGAGAGTCCGAGCAGAATCCGATCGCCATCTCGAATCATGTCGAAATCGGCAATAGCACGACCCACACGACGTAACAGGTTTTTGGGTGGGACCACTACATACTTCGACGGTTCTGCCGAACGCACCCGCTCGGGCTCAGTGAAGACGTGGGGCTGGATCGATGTAGACATGCGCGAAAGGTACCCAGCTGCTCCCTTCCTGCCAAGCCCAAGACCCGGAACACGCCTGAAAACCTGCGCGAATCGTCCGCAAACCGCATGCTGCACTATACTTACGCAGTGAATTCCTCCTCCACCAGCGCCCTTAACATGCAAACCCATCTCAGCCCCCAAGCGGCATGGGACCTCTTGCAACAAGATCCGCGTGCGACGCTCATCGACATTCGCTCCAGTATGGAGTTTTTGTTCGTGGGCCATCCCCGAGGATCTGTTCATGTGCCCTGGATTGATGAACCCAACTGGGAGGTCAATCCTGACTTTGTCGGCGCCGTACGCAAAGAGCTTGCTGTGCGAGGACGTACACCAACGGACCCCGTGATCTTGATCTGCCGCTCCGGCAAACGCTCATTGGAAGCCAGCACTGCGCTACGCACACATGGCTTCACTGCCGTTAGCCATATAGATGAAGGCTTCGAGGGCGAGCTGGATGAGGCACACCACCGGAGTACCGTGGGCGGCTGGCGCTTTCGCGGCTTACCCTGGGAACAATGCTAAGCCCCGTTTTCTAATAGAGACTTGAAGATTACACGTATGAGTAAACCTGCCTTTCTTGACCGCCTGCGTGAACATGTGCTGCTTTGTGACGGCGCAACAGGTACCCTGATTCAAGAAGCTGATCTTGACCTCGATCAAGATTTCCTGGGCCACGAGAACTGCTCTGAAATCTTGTGCCAGACTCGTCCTGACTTCGTTGAAGGCATGCATACGGCCTACTTTGAGGTGGGCGCTGATTGCGTGGAAACCAACACATTTGGCGCTAACGCGGTGGTCTTAGCTGAGTTTGGCATTCCAGAGCTGGCGTATGAGCTGAACGTCCTCGCTGCACAACAAGCGCAGCGCGTCGCCGCACGCTTTAGCACACCAGATCAACCACGCTATGTCTTAGGCTCCATGGGGCCGGGTACGAAACTCGCCAGTCTTGGCCACATTGATTTCGACACCCTTGAAGCATCCTATGCTGAACAAGCACGCGGGCTCATCGACGGCGGCATTGATGCATTCCTGCTGGAAACCCATCAAGACCTACTAACCATGAAAGCCGCGCTTTCCGGTATTCGGGTCGCTAGCACTGAGAAAGGCATCAAACTGCCAGTTATGGCGCAAGTCACCATCGAAACAACCGGCACCATGCTGGTCGGGGCGGATATGCAATGTGCAATCACCACGCTGGCTGCGATGGGTGTCGACTTCATCGGCATGAACTGTGCAACTGGCCCGGCTGAAATGGCCGAACATGTTCGCACCCTCTCGGAGAATTGGCCCGGGATGATTTCGATCATGCCGAATGCTGGATTGCCAATGTTGGTCGATGGCAAAACCGAATATCCACTACTTCCGGATGAACTGGCAGATTGGCATCGCCGCTTTGTCGAAGAAGATGGCGTCAATCTTGTTGGTGGCTGTTGTGGTACCACGCCAGCGCATATCAAAGCGGTACGCAAGATGCTTGATACGCGCAGCACCTCCGCGCCTATCCAACGCGATACGAAGCTGATTCCTGCCGTGAGCTCACTGTATTCCTCTGTGCCCTTGCGCCAAGAAGCGGCTGTATTTGCAATCGGCGAACGCTCGAATGCAAATGGCTCTAAGAAGTTTCGTGATCTCCTTGCGGATGAAAACTGGGACGCACTAACCTCCATTGGGCGCGACCAAGTTCGTGAAGGCTCGCATGCGCTGGACGTGTGCGTAGCTTATGTCGGTCGCAATGAAGCGCGTGATGCCGAGGAAGTGATCTCGCGCTACCGTGGCGCTATTTCCGTACCGCTGGTTATCGATTCCACCGAAGCGCCTGTACTCGATTCATCACTCAAGTTGTATGGTGGCAAAGCGATCATCAATTCGATCAACTTTGAGGACGGCGAAGAGCGCCCCGCACAAGTACTCGGCTTTGCCCGGAAATATGGCGCAGCGGTGATCGCTCTTACCATTGATGAAATCGGCATGGCCAAAGATGCAGAAGGCAAGTTACGCATTGCCAAACGCTTGTATGACTTTGCTGTCCATCAGCATGGCTTGCCACCCAGCGACTTATTGTTTGACCCCCTGACCTTCACCATCGCAACCGGGGTTGATGATGATCGCGCGCTCGGGATTGAAACGCTGGACGCAATTGAACGCATTGCGACAGAAATGCCAGAATGTGGGATCGTGCTCGGACTCTCCAACATCTCGTTCGGTTTGAAACCTGCAGCGCGCCATGTCCTGAATTCGGTATTTATGCACTACGCCCAGCAACGTGGCATGACTGCTGCAATTTTGCATATCTCCAAGATCGTGCCGCTGCATAAAATTGATGAAGCCCAGCGTATTGCTGCGGAGAATCTGATCTTCAATCGTTGGGTTGATGAGCAAGATCCGTTAATGGCATTTGTCGGCTTGTTTAAAGATGTAGCGGCCGACACCTCGGTCAAAAAGAAGGACCTCAGCATCGAAGAAACGCTGAAACAACGCATTATTGATGGTGATCGCCAGGGACTCGATGATGATTTGAAAAAGGCCATGGACAAATATGATCCTTTGGCAATCATCAATGAACTTTTATTGGATGGCATGCGCGTAGTTGGCGAGCTATTTGGTGCGGGCGAAATGCAGTTACCTTTTGTGCTGCAATCTGCCGAGACCATGAAAGCTGCAGTGGCTTATCTCGAACCCTTTATGGAAAAGAAGGATGGCAGCGCCAAGGGAATCTTAGTTTTGGCCACCGTCAAAGGCGATGTTCATGATATCGGCAAGAATCTTGTCGATATCATTCTCACCAACAACGGCTACAAGGTCATTAATCTTGGCATCAAGCAGCCAGTTGGCAACATCATGGAAGCTGCGCGTCAGCATGCCGCCGATGCAATCGGTATGTCCGGCCTACTGGTGAAGTCAACGGTGATCATGAAAGAGAACCTCGAAGAAATGAAACGCGCGGGTTTTGATGTCCCGGTACTTCTTGGTGGCGCTGCGCTTACCCGAAAGTTTGTTGAAGAAGATTGCCGCAACGCCTACGAAAAAGGCGAATCTGTGCATTACGCTAAAGACGCGTTTGCTGGCTTACGCCTCATGGACAACATCACGCAGACCAAATCAAATAAATCTACATAAGCGCCATGCAGGAGCTTTTTCCAGATCTAGAGCCATACGTACGCCATAGCTTAGCGGTGACCGCGCCGCATGTGCTTTACATAGAAGAATGCGGCAACCCAGATGGTATTCCCGTCTTATTTGTGCACGGTGGCCCCGGTGCTGGATGTGAGCGCTATCACCGGCGCTTCTTTGATCCACAGCGCTATCGGATCATTTTGTTTGACCAACGCGGCTGTGGTCGCTCGACACCGCATGCACATCTCGAGCACAACTCCACGCAAGAGCTGATTGCGGACATTGAACAAATTCGTGTGCTGTTGCATGTTGAGCAATGGCTGCTGTTTGGCGGCTCTTGGGGCTCAACACTCAGTCTCGCCTACGCAGAAACTCATCCTGAGCGCATCCTTGGTCTGATTCTTCGTGGCATTTTTCTTTGTCGACCGCGCGACTTACATTGGTTTTATCAAGATGGTGCAAACCACCTCTTCCCTGAGCTCTGGGAACACTACCTTGCCCCCATTCCTCTGGAAGAGCGGGGTAACTTGATGCAGGCCTTTCATAAACGATTAACCTGCGCTGATGAAATTCAACGTATGGCAGCAGCAAAGGCCTGGTCGGTCTGGGAAGGAAGCACGGCAACCCTTCGCCAAAATCCGATGGTCATTAATCACTTTGCAGATCCGTATGTCGCGCTCGCACTGGCTCGCATCGAGAATCACTACTTTGTGCATGATGCCTTTCTTGAACCCGACCAATTACTGCGTGATGCCTCGCGCCTTGCAAACATACCCGGGATAATTGTGCATGGTCGCTATGATGTGGTGTGTCCAGTCGAACAAGCCGTTGCCTTGCATCATGTCTGGCCGCAAGCCACGCTGAAGATTATTGATGATGCAGGACATTCGGCAACCGAACCTGGCACCCTGCGTGCGCTGGTGAACGCCACCGAAGATTTCGCCGATCGACTTGCATGATTGCGCTGTTACAACGCGTGCGCCGTGCCGCAGTACGGGTTGAAAATACCCTGGTTGGCGATATTGGCGCTGGACTCCTTGTGTTTGTAGGCATGGAACGCGGCGACACATCCGTACTGCTACAACCGTTTCTACAGCGTCTACTGGATTACCGTGTATTTGAAGATGCGCAGGGCCGAATGAACCATAGCTTGCGTGATATGGAGGGTGGACTCTTGCTGGTTCCGCAATTCACGCTCGCAGCAGATACGCGCAAAGGTTTGCGCCCCAGCTTCACCCCCGCGCTGCCCCCCGAGCAAGCAGAACCGCTCTTTCGGGCCCTGCTAGACTCTGCACGAGTACTCTATTCACCTGTTGCGAGTGGCCAGTTTGGCGCCGATATGCAGGTGGAATTGATCAATGACGGCCCTGTAACCTTTTGGCTCCACACGCCGCCCTTGGAGAAAAACGAATGAAAGCCGGATCCATCCTCTGGGTCGCCGCAGGCCTCAGCGCACTGACCAGTGCAGCATGGTATCTCGGCGCACGTCCCGATGCGGGTGCGGACTTTGATCCACCTTGGGCGGTAACTGTTTATGACGACGGTAGCAGCCGTGTATTTGGGCTTCACTTAGAGCACAGCACGATCGCCGAAGCCTTGCCACGCATCTCGGGGAATCCTGAACTTGCCCTCGTCGCCCGTACAGGCGAAGCCCCGCGCCTTGAGGTCTACTGGCCCGATGCGCGCTTGAGTGGGTTTGCGGGAAAACTCATCGCCAGCACACTGGGTACGCCGACCGAGTGGGCCAATGCCTTGTGGAATACGCGTCGAAAAGAGTCCATGGGCGACGGCGGACACAAAATTACTCTGCAACCTCAGGACTATGCTGAGGTGTTGAGCAACCGCATTGAGAGCCTCGTCTTTCTACCCAGTTACAATCTCAAAGCTGATCAGATCGAGACCCGGTTTGGTCTTCCCGCCGAAAAAATCGCCGGTATTCAAACTGAACACTGGCTTTATCCGGAACGCGGGATTGACCTCGCTTACAGCCCTGAACACAAAGAAGTGATTCAGTATGTCAGTCCGCGCGTATTCGATCGCGTGCGTGAACCATTACAGGCGCTGGCCCCAAGCGCAACAAAAAACCAACCCTGAGCACCTCAATCTAAGCGCTTAGTTTTGGCTTGCGGGGAGCAAGCTCAGCATTTCATCCGAAGGCAACCATGCACGGCCGGCAATCCGCCAAACACCGGCTTGGTCTTCCACTCTGATATACCACTGCGCGCGCGGGATCTGCCCAACATTCGCTGACCAGGTTCCTTGAATGCCCTGCACCAGTGGCACGGTCATATCACGATCGCGTTCGGTTGGATGCATCAAGGTCAAATTCAACGCCATCTCATTCAACGATGCATGACTCAGTAGTACGAGATCGGCAATCCCATCAGCGCGCACCGTGAGCTGCCCCCGAATACCCTGCGCTTCGGCATGCTGATCACGCTCAATGTTGCGGTTATAGGCGCGACCCACCTTGTAGTAATCATCGATCACCATGCCATCCGGGCCATCGAGTGCGAAATAAAGGAGCGCAAATCCTGCAAAAATCGAAGTGGTCGGCAAGAAGATCAGAAACCATGGCCAAAACTGGCGGTACCAAGGTTTACGATCGATTCGCTGCGGGGCGAGCGCCATATTGCTGTCCTGTGTCGGGGCGGAATAGACAAACGCGATCGGGTACTCAGACCCGACCGCGCTGGTAAAAGTTTATCGGAAGACGGGACCTAAGAAACGACCGGATTGTTCAATCCGAACTTCCGGATTCTCGATGGCTTCCAGAATGAACATCACCTCATTACTGCGCTTGCGGATTTGATCCGGTGCCGCAGCAATCTGGAAAGGCACTTCAGCAACTTCGCCCGTTGCTAGGCGCACTTCCAAGCCACCGCTGTGGAACTCCGCAATATCTTCTGAGGCCAGCGAGAGGCGATAGGTATAGGCCTCCTCCGCCATGTTCATGATCTTAAGATTGTATGTGTTCAGGATGTCGCCATTATCGGCCTCGGTGAATAACGCAACACGGTCACGAATAATATTCAACTCCAACGGCACACGGTTCAGCGCAACAAACAAGAAACCTACGATAAAGGCGACCAATACCACGCCATACATAATCGAGCGCGGACGCAGCACCCGTGATGGTTTACCCTCAAGTGCATTCTCGGTGGTGTAGCGGACTAAGCCCTTTGGATAGCCCATTTTTTCCATAACATCATCGCACGCATCGATACACGCGGCACAAGCAATACACTGATATTGCAAGCCGTCGCGAATATCGATTCCTACTGGACACACTTGGACGCAAATAGTGCAGTCAATGCAGTCACCCTTGCCCGCGGCTTTGTAATCCTCATCCTTGCGACGCGTGCCACGCGGCTCACCACGCTGCTCATCATAGGAAATGATGAGCGTGTCAGTATCAAACATCGCGCTCTGGAAGCGCGCATAAGGACACATATAAATGCACACCTGCTCGCGCAAGAAGCCGGCATTGCCCCACGTCGCGAAGCCATAGAACAAGATCCAGAAGGTTTCCCATGGGCCAAGCTGAATACTGATCATGCGTTCCGCAAGATCAGCAATCGGCGAGAACCAACCGACAAAGGTAAAACCGGTCCAGAACGCAACTGCGATCCAGGCAAGATGCTTGCCGCCCTTTCGCAAAATCTTTTCTACGCCCCAGCCCATTTTGTCGAGCTTCATTTGCTTAGGACGATCGCCTTCAATCTTGCGCTCGAACCACATGAACACTTCCGTCCATACGGTCTGTGGGCAGGCATAACCACACCACAAACGCCCAGCAAGATTCGTGAAGAAGAACAAAGACCACGCCGCAATCATCAACAGCAAGGCCACCAGAATGAAATCTTGTGGCCAGATGGTGGTTCCGAAGAAATAGAACTTACGCGCTGGCAAGTCGAGCAAGACGGCCTGACGGCCATTCCACTGAATCCAAGGCAGGATGTAGTAAATGCCCATTAATCCCGCCATCGCAAGTACTCGCATGGTCGCAAACAGGCCGTGTACCTCGCGCGCGTAGATCTTTTGACGCTTTTGATACAGCTCCTGCTCAACATCCATAGCTGAGTGGGATTTCTTCGGGTCAGATGTC
Organism: uncultured Piscirickettsiaceae bacterium; assembly: GCA_964654355.1. Classification (GTDB taxonomy): domain Bacteria; phylum Pseudomonadota; class Gammaproteobacteria; genus CAZZIQ01. Next base: position 2,950 of record CAZZIQ010000002.1, on the reverse strand, counting down.
ATTTCACTCGGTCCTTGTTCATACAACTTGGCAGTTGGGATTTACCAAAATGCCGTTTCGGTTTTATTTCTTTTGCTTGTTGAAATTCTCACACGGGCGCAAAAAGAAACAGGTGAAGAAGCTTGAGAACCCGGTCAGCGCCCAATAGAAAAAGAATCCGATGCTATACGCACGCATCCGGCAATCTTCGTCTGGACCACAGTGCAATAAATCACTCGGGTCGATATAGGCAAAAGTCAAAATCGTCGCAATCCCGGCCATGATGAATGATGGCCATAAGACCGAGACCCAATGCTGAATCGCGGGTACCTCGCGCGGTGTTTCCATGGTCATACTGCCTCCCTCCTATCCTGGTTATGTAATGTATAGAGACAAAAAAGGGCGCTGGATGGTAATCCAGCGCCCCTCAAATGCTAACGCATCTTAGGCCTTACGGCTTGTTCGATAGGCTCCAAATATAGGCTGACAAAACGTGTACCTTGTCTTCGCCAAGGAACTCGTTGAAGGCTGGCATGCGGTTCCAATTGCCATCAAAGCCCTTCTTGATGTTGTGCATGATGGCAGTCTTAGAGCGGCCGTGCACCCAGGTGTTGTCGGACAGATTTGCCGCGCCCAACATCTGCATACCCGAACCATCCGGCATGTGACAACCCGAGCAGTTGGTCAGGAAGGCTTCTGCGCCGGCGTCATTGCTGACACCTGCAACCGACATCGCGGCAGCCGCCATGTCCTTCGCCATATCCACAGCCTTGTCGACCTTACCTTCACCGCGACCGGAGAAGCTCAAAATGTGATCAGCAACCGCACTGATGTCGTCATCCGAGAGGATGCCTTCAAAGCCCGGCATGATGCCACCACGGCCATACATGATGGTTTCCTTGATCGTTTCTGGCTCACCGCCAAACAACCAGTCGTTGTCGGTCAGGTTCGGGAAGTGGGTCGCGCCCATTGCGGTGGTGCCATGGCACACCGAGCAGTAGTTGGTGAACAAACGCTGGCCCACCTTGTGCGCATCCGGATCCGCAGCGACCACCTTGAGGTCCTTCCAAGAACCATCCGCATTCTTGGTCAAGCGATCAAATACGACTTTGTACTGTGCGTCGGCTTCTGCAACTTCAGCTTTCCACTGACGCTGTGCAGTCCATGGCGCTTTCTCACCATCCACTTCGACAGTCAGCGCACCTTGGTAGTTTCCCAGCATCGGCCAGAGGTACATGTACCCAAACCCAAAAATAAACGTGACATAGAACATGTACAGCCACCAACGCGGCAATGGATTGTTCAATTCACGCAGGCCATCCCACTCGTGACCTGTAGTCTCGCTTTCAGACTTTGCGTCTCCCGCCGGGATACGCTTGGTCCACCATACCAGCCACATGATGAAGCCAATATTGGCAAGGATCAGAACAATGACCCATGTGCTCCAAAAGCTACTGAGAGTTTCATCGACTAACATCAGCTATCTCCTCATTCGCAACTACGTTGCGCGAACGGCCAAGGCCGAACTACTGTTTTTTGTGTTCCAGTTCGTCTTCGTCAAACGGTAGACGGGACGCCTCATCAAAGTCTTTCTTGCGCTTCTTGCTCGTTGCCCAGATCACAATCCCCGCAAAGAAGACCACGATCAACAGCGTTGAAACCGTTCCGCTCAGATTGACCAGTTCAGAGTTCATCCGATCATCTACACACTTAACGCGTCATCTTGACAGCGGTACCCAGACCCTGCAGGTAAGCAACCAGCGCATCCAGCTCCGTCTTACCCTTCACATCATCCTGTGCAGCCGCCAGCTCTTCTTCGCTGTAGGTGTCGCACTTCGGGCAGGTCAGCTGGTACAGCGTGTTCAGCGCTTCCATCTTGGTACGGGTCAGGTCTCCATCCAGCGTACGCTCGTTGAGGTACGGGTAAGCCGGCATGTTCGACTCAGGCACCACGTCACGCGGATTGATCAAGTGCGCGATGTGCCAGGAGTCGCTATAGCGCTCACCAACACGCGCCAGATCCGGACCGGTACGCTTAGAGCCCCACTGGAACGGATGGTCATAAACTGACTCACCTGCCAATGAATAGTGACCATAACGCTCGGTTTCCGCGCGGAACGGACGAATCATCTGTGAATGACAGTTGTAGCAACCTTCACGCACATAGATATCACGTCCTTCTACCTGTAGCGCGTTGTATGGCTTCAGGCCCTCCACCGGCTCAATCACGCTGTTCATCGCGAACAGCGGAACAATCTGCACCAAGCCCGCGATGCTGATCACAATCAGGGTCAGGACAATCAATAGACCGGCGTTTGTTTCGACCTTCTCATGACTCATGGTCGTGCTCCTCTTGTTATGCAGTCAGATCAATGGGCTGGCTGCGGGATTGCAGCTTCAACCGGCTTGGTATTTCTGACCGTCATGTAGACGTTCCAGGCCATGATGAACAGGCCACCAACCACCAGTGCGCCGCCAAGGAAGCGCAGGAAGTAGAACGGATACATCGCTTCAAGAGATTCCACGAAGCTATAAGTCAACGTACCGTCTTCGTTGGTTGCACGCCACATCAGGCCCTGCATTACACCCGCAATCCACATGGAAGCGATGTAGAGCACAACACCGATGGTCATGATCCAGAAATGGGCCTCAATGGCAGGAACGCTATGCATTTCCTTCTTGCCATACAGCCATGGAATCAGCGCATAGAGTGAACCGATGGAGATCATCGCAACCCAACCCAAGGCACCTGCATGTACGTGGCCAATGGTCCAATCGGTGTAATGAGAGAGTGCATTCACCGTCTTGATGGACATCATCGGACCTTCGAAAGTCGACATACCATAGAAGGACAGGGACACAATCAAGAACTTCAGGATCGGATCCGTACGCAGTTTTTCCCATGCACCCGACAGGGTCATGATGCCGTTGATCATGCCGCCCCAAGACGGTGCCAACAGGATCAAGGACA
>CAZZIQ010000001.1:0-58823 GCA_964654355.1 uncultured Piscirickettsiaceae bacterium | reverse complement strand
GCACGTAGGCATCAAGGCGAAATCCTGCGTCGCTGTGCGGCCTTGATGGCAACCGACAGCCTCAAAATTGAAGTGGCTAAAATCTATCCGCTCGAACAAGCCGCCGAAGGACATCGCCGCATCGAGGCTGGTGGCATGCGGGGAAAACTCGTACTTAAGCCGAAACCAACTTGATATACACACCAATCATTCAATACGTTTCTGCGCGAAAATGCCCAGAGTTATTATGAGCACATATCTCTTGCTTTGATAAGAAGGTCTGCCAATGCGCCGACCTGTGATTCATTTGCAGCTTTTTTAAGATTGATGGATTCCAACTGCTCCCAGTCCAGCTTCATTACCCCCTCAACAAAGGTGTCAATCAGGCTGATGATGATTTGGAAATAGAGATTCGAGTCCAGCGCAGGAAGCTTTCCATCCTTCATCATTGAGATCGGAACTTCATGATTCGCGCCAAAGCCAATCTTTCCGTCGAAAACAGCCTTTCCGTCAATTGATTCCGTAGCAACGATTTTCAGTACGACGAAGCGTGTATAGGTACGATTTGTCGCAGTTGAGCCACTTAACTTACGGACAATTTTTCGAACCTCAATATCGAAGGTAATGTCTGGCTGAAGCTCATCCAAACTTCTAAGAAGGTCCGAGGCTTCACGATTCTTGAATCGGCCAATCAGCCCTTTAAAGCCAATCGAGCTGTTTGCCTTATGCGGGAGAACCGATAAACCGCCCTTCATAGCCAAGCTCGAGGAAAGCACACTCCCCACAAACTCATCCGTGACCCAACCATCAATCCCTACCTCACGAAGGATGGTTGAGGCTTTGTCTCGGATACTGGAATTAACAACCCTCAGCAAAGGCGTATAACAGGCACTCTCTTCGAATTTTTTCTCGGAGATCTTAGAACCCATGTATTCAACGATTGACTGACCTTCATCAAATCCATCGAAAAGCATTGTTGATGCAATTTCGGGCAACGGCATCTTTACCGGCTGGGCTTTGGTGTAAAACGGAATGCTATATTTGATGCGAAGCTCATCGTCACTCACAACAAAGATCGTTGCCGTAGCAAAAATCATTGAATTGACGAGATCTTGACCGCCTTTTGCACCGAGATCCGGGATCTCCAAGAATTGCTCATAATCAAAAACAACTGAGAAAAGCAAACTACCTTGGATTTCATCCAGATCCAACATTTCGAATGGATCTCGATGTACATTTTCTTCACCGAATGCATTTGCAAGCTGGGAAGAGAATGCAGACTCGAGTTGAGACATCCCTCCGCGCAACTCGAGGCCACCCAGGATCTGAGAAAAATATTTAGCTTTGTTGGCTTCAGCGACTGAGAACCCAACACCAGACCAATAAAATTCAGGCCCAATCTGCGCTAGCGCCCGCTTTTGCGCAGCCAATAAGGCTATCGGCAGCGCAGCCACTCCTTGTAAAAAAATACGCCGAGAAAGCACGCTTAGTCATCCATCATCATTTCATCCATAGCCGCTTTACTAATCTCCTTCTTTGGAATGGCTTCTTCTTCCGCATAGTCCTTCATTCGCTTGCTCATTTGGCAGGTGTCGCGGAAATAGCGATTAATGACTGGACCAGCGTTAAGCGTTTCCCCTAAGCCGTCTGTGAAAAATGAAATGGCTACTTGTGACTTGAGCGAATTGAGTTTGCCCAAATTCTCGGCACGGAGCTTGTTCGCCTCTGCGAACTTGTTCTTGGCCTCGTCATCCATGGTGACGTTACTGCTCAGCGTCTCTTCAATAATCTTTTGGCTTTCTTTGCTCTGTTGATAATTGAAATCGAGGAGATCGTTCGCTCCGGACATTTCATTTTTAGCAAAGTTCGCTTTTGCACGGCGATCTGCAATCTTTGATCCTGCGCCCAATGCATCTAAGGTCAGGTCATCAATTTTTTGCCCCTCTTCGATGAGAACATTGGCGCGCTGAACCAGGTCAGACCCAGACTTGGCATTCTTTTGCTTGGCTAACTCGGCCTGGATACTCGCACTCTGCTGGCTGAGAGAGACAATCTGATTTTTCACGCTCTCTGGAAATCCTGGAAAAGCTTCATTCGCAATGGAGGCCAGAGTCTGGTCATTCAATTTTGTATAAGCCGCATTGCCGCCTGACTGGAGGAGATAATTTCCAGCTGCGTCATAATTTTTCTGCAACAAGTCACCATAAAGATGAGCTCTACCAATCATTGTTCCAGCAATTTTGACTTTCTTGGATTCCTTCTGTAACAGTTCGACTCCTGCATTAGGATTTTTCAGAACGCCCGAATCTCTGTACTGCAAAAGGATTAACCCAAGGACAGCGCGCATATTGGATCTTGTTGATGGCTTTACTGAGCCAAATCCATCATCTTCTTCATAACTATCTGCCGTTTTTGATTGATGAATAATCTGGGCAAGCGTCTCGATGCCAGGTTTTCTTAAGTATTCCATGCCGATCTTACGCGGCTCATTTTCCTCGAATGACTCAAACAGCTTTTCAGAAAGACCTGTAAACGACCCCTCATAGTTTTTGGTGGCATCAATGATCAGCACCTCATCAAGATTGGCAGTCAGGTTGAAATATTCCCCAACAACTTCTTCATTCGATTTGCCAAGATCTGCCAATTTCATCGGCGGCCCATAAACACTACGGCATGCGAATTCCATCGGATCTTGACTAGAGGCCGCGCCGGAAGATTGCGCTGGGGCGCCCATGCCACCGAACAGACCGCCGAATCCCCCTGAATTGGCGCCAGAGTCTTGCTGCTGGGCACTGCCGCCCATCTGCTGTTCCATTTGTTTTGCGAAATCACCAAAATTGAATGCCTGCGCACTAAATGAACATGCTGCGGCAATTGAGACTGAAATAAGGGTTTTTTTCATAGTAGACATCATTTAAATCCTAGGACGTACGATTACTTACAGAAGTCTTGCTGAGAAACGGACTGATTTGAGTACCAGCTTTTGGTATATGCATTGGTTTCGCTAGAAATCAGCTGCATCGATGGGAATCGATGGAGCTTAAGAGTGGTCTCACATACACCATTACTCAGCCAAAACGTCCCTGAAAGCAGACAATCAATTCCTTTTGACTGAAGGTCAGACATGATCTTCCGATCAGAAACGAAGTCACCGCCCGGCATGAACTGCTCGATAGGGATGGCTCTGTACTCCGTAGAAATTGAGTAGGTTCTTCCCGGGACTTGAGACGCCTGATCAATAAATCGATTCTGGATCCTAGATCCATACTTTCCAGCCAAGCCGGTATCGTTCGCTTCTTTAACAGAGAGAACTGCGACTAGTTTGCATTGATTGGCCTTATCAACAACGACACTCTGAACGAGTTGAGTCGACACAGGGTCAAGCCGAACATTACCAACCGAGCCGCCTGTACAGCCCTGCACTAGCAAACCAACAACAAGTAGAGATGCAGCACGACTATAGATCATTCAAAAAGTCCTCAGCTTGTTTTTTCATGTCTTTGGTATCGATCTTTTTCTTGATTGAGCGGACGAGAATTTTTTTTCCCTGCTCCGCATAATCAAAAACTCGATCAATATCGGATTCAGCTACAGACACTGTTGAAATATTTGTATTCACGAATTGGACCTTCCCTAGAGCAAGGTCTTCATACACATAATCCAATCTTTCGCCGGTATACGGATCTTTCACCTCATCTACCGCTGCAGTGATCTGGACTTGGTCTCCAACCCTAAAAAAATCAGAACCTTGGCTCACCGTGAATGCATTTCCTGAAAACCCAAGCACAGTCGGTTGCGCGATTTTTTCAATCAACTCTTTATGCATGGATTTCGCCGCAGATTTGATTTTCCCTGCAACCCTACGATCCGCATCATCGGAGTTGATCCGAATCCGCTTCGAGCCGTTATAGATCGACTCTTGAGACACCAGATCAAGAACTTTGATCCTCGGTGAAAACTCCACACCATTCTCAGAATTAATCGCTTCATAGCTCATCGAGACAATCAAATCTGGCGCATCACTGCCGCCCTTAGAAAGCACGCCACGTGGAACAGACCCACCCTGATTCGCACGATCGATCTCTCTCGCAAAAAGCTCATCATTTTCTCGATCTAGAACGGCAAATTTTCTGCTCTTTGAGAAAAGCTCCTGGAGCTTAGTCGAAAAAATCTTCATTAATGGGGAGTTTTCATTGTCAGTAGCAATATGAAGAACAACCTTGGTTCTCTTGGAACTGGACTTTTTCAGGACAGCAATCTTGGCTTCGACGCTCGCTTCAATCAGGCCATCTGACTGCTTCTCAAGACCTAGCAGACGCCAAGAGCGTACGACTCCACTTGTTTTTGTGGTGGTGTCCTGCGAACTCTCTTTCTTTGCATACGAAGATTTTGCCTTCGAAAGCGCAGTTGATTTTGCGCTTGATGCAGAGCCATCTGCACGCGTAGTCGATGCAGACACCTCCGCAGAAGCAGACGCTTGTTCCGCAATAGATTCAAGAGAGGTTTTCTCTTTAGAATCGAGAATTACGCCATTTACCTGCTCAACAGCCTGCACAAGCGCCTTCTTGATTGCGTCCTGCTTGGTTGAGGCAACACCGAAAGCCGTTACACCCACTTCATCGACAGGACCTGCGAGCGCTGGCCCCGCCATGAAAGCGAGCAGGAAGACCAAGATTTTCTTGTTCATCATGAAGCCCATCAGAATTTACTGAATCTGCTCAGATCGAAGCTGCGCGACGATGCTTTTGGTTGCTTCTGTAGCAGCATCACCAACAGCCTGGTCAATCGCGGCTTCTTCTGACGGACCGATACCAAAATAGGCATCCTCGACCACGCCCAGCACACAAGCTTCACAATCGTCGGTGAAGCCGAGCACCTCGATGAAAACCTGAACACGCGCCTTCCAGCCACCAGTAGCTGCATCGGGCTGAACGCTATCCACATCCATCGTGCCTTTGGCGAACAGCTCAGTACCACTACCTTCCATCACATCGAACAGACCGTCTTCGACTTCTGGAGATATCTTCCCAGTCAGCAAATCAGATTCGATTTTTTCGAGCTCAAGATCGACACCAGATCTCCTAAGGAGTCGACCAAAACCCTTCAGGTTGTAGCCACCATCACGAAGCACTTTTTTGATATTCGCATCAACAGACTTACTGTTGTATTGCTTCCAAGTCACATCTTTGAATTTGGTGACATTTTTCGTGACGCCACTCGATCTTTCTACGGACTTAGATTTGTTCTTTTCCATCTTCACTGATGTCTCAGATGAAGCATTGTCTTGGTAGTCATCTGCTGTTTTATTTTCTTTGACAGATGTGCTACCAGAGCCCGTTTCATTGGTTTTTTCTACGTTCGGATCCATCGTGAAGCGCGTTGTTTCATCTTGAACACGAGCAACAATCACATATGTGAAGGGTCTTTTTTCCGAGCGGGATACCTTTTCGATATCTGAATAAAGGATTTTGTCGAAGAGCTTGTCATTAACCTTTCCCTTCACGGAGAAGGCAATAACCTTGCGCTCGGCATTTACCTTGTAGTTCGTGATCCTTGAGGATGTAACGACCTCATCAATACGCTCATAGACTTTTGACTTCATTTTTTCGATCTGATCGATTTTCGACTCATCTTGATTGGCAATATACTTGTCCAAAACCGCCATACGTGCGGACTCTTCCGCCTTTCTCATGTCGTCTTCAGATGGCTTATAGCCTCCAATCTCATCGATCAGATTGGTATTAATTTTCCCTGACACCTCAAAATTGATGGTCTTATTGCTGCTGTCAATCTGGTGGCTCACGCTCACGTCGTAGACAAGCGAATCCACTTGTGCGTTGAGCCTGGATCGATCTGCCTGCTTGATATCTGAAGCAGGAATACGCGCAAGATACTTGTTAAGAAGTTCTTTTTTGGCAGAAGACTCGACCTGCGCCTTAATTTTTTTCAACTCTTCATCAGTCGGGTCGCTGGAAAAAACCCCTGTTTTTTCATACTGACGACTGGCTGTCAGCGAAATTGCCTCTGCACCAACAGCACGCTTCACTTTGGTAGAAAACGGAATCTCAACAGTAATGCCACTGACAGACTTTGCGGCCACAACACCCGGATGAGCTAAGAACGACAGCGATAATGCTGATGCAAGAAAAATCTTTTTACTAAAGTTCATGTTTTTTCCTTCGGTCATTTACCAATTCAAACCGCCAGATTGACCTGCCCCAGAGAAGACACCTGAGCGTGAGCGGCGAGGTGCATCCGTACCAGTATCTACCTGCTCAGAAACGACTTCTTGTGATGTCGCCGACGAAGCTGCTTTTGTTTTTAAGTCTGATGACGAAGCAGCTCGCGCGTTGTTGTATTCAGTCTGATCTTTCTTCGCTGCCTCTACTGCATCCTTGTAACCATCGGTACGGCCTTTGGCTTTCTGCTGAGCCTTCTCATCAAGAATTGAAGTCAAGTAGTTGCGCTCTTCTGCCCATATGGCGGCTTTTGCCGATTTGTTGTCCAAGGAATAGATAGCAACGTAGATTTCTTTACCCGAAATGGGGTGCTCAACAAACCCACCAAAACGCTGCTGAAGACCTTGTATCTGACGATCCTCAATCGATTGCTGCACGGTTTTGGCAAAACTTTGTCCAGCTTGTACGGTGTCTTTTCCATTTCCACCGGAACGAACCTGCATTGCCTCTTGCGCCTTCTTATGAGACATCACGTCCGCGAACAGAGACATGGCAACTTCTTTCTTCGCCATCTGTTCTGCAACGCCCATAGCATCTTCTCGATCCATTGCCGTCTCACCTGCATCTGCAGCGGCAATGCCTACAAAGTGGAAAGTTCCGTCTTTGTCTCGGAATTGACGACCACCGGTCGATGTCGACCAATTATTGGAGTCAACCCAATCTTCAATCGACTGGTCACCGGGAGGAACAGGGAAGTCTTCGCCTTGCAACAAAGCCCGGGCGACGCGCTCTGTCTTCTTTCCCCACATTACAACCACAGAGACGTTATAGCTTTCTTTCTTTTTGTCGAAAGATTCGAACTGAGCCACAGTTGTAGCGCCAAAAAGTGGCATTTGTGAAATCGTTTCAACCGTTGAAGAGGATTCCTTACGGATACTTCCCTTGGTCTCTTCTAGCTTGGCCTTCAGGTCTTCATAGCCGGCAATCGCCTCATCATATTTCTTCTTTGCTCTCTCGAACTCTTCTCTTTTTTCTTCAGAAATATTTTTTGCACTATAGGTTTGGTCTAGCTTCTTGATGCTCGCATCCATTAACGCCTTCATACGATCACCGATTGTCACGCCAGACAGCTTATCCGCTTCTTTGGCATCGACCTCTGCCATCAACTTGGCAAGAATTTCTCTTTGCTTGTTGAGCTTCCCTTCAAGCATCCTAATGTCTTTATTGAATCTTGCAGAGAGATCGGTACCTGGCGTCGTCACCTGATCGATCGCACTCATTTTGGTGTTGATAAATTCTATAATTTTCGCTTTCGCTTCGAGCGTAGCTTGCATTGAAGCCAATGAGCGCTTTGTGACAAAAGTGCTGTCATAGGCAGGGTCTTCATTGTCAAAATACGCTGTACCGATCTGCACATACATTTCTCGATCTGTATCCCATCCCTGCTTTACACCCTGCTCTTTAACAAAGGCTTTAGCCTGCTCAAAAGCAGTCTTAGATGGTATGAATCTTGGTTGCAATGTCTGCGCCTGACTAACCGCCACAGAAGCTTCAGCGCTTGCAGAAACGGCGGCTAATGAAGCGTTTGGTATGCCAAAGCCAAAAATGGCGCCTACGATTGCTATCTTGAGTGGGCTTGGATTCATGAGAGCATCCTCATCGTTTTAATTTATAAATGGGATTTGAGGTCAGAAAAAACCACAATTCTTGATCGCTAATGCATCAAGATCGGCCTTATCTATGGAAATTTCATATCGATGGCGAACATTGCCCTCGAAGTCAGGACTTATTTGATTATTGATGACTCTCACTGAAAGTCCTTGCGTGTTAACGGATACGATTGCTCTGTCAGGACATAGATCAGAAGACCTTCTTTTGATGTATTGACTCAGGAGACGGCCCGCCAGGAGCATTGAATTCGCCTCAACTTGGTCTATCGCATCAGACCGACTGATCTTTGTCATGACTTGTATTCCAATAGAGCTACTGCTCTCAAACAGTGTTTCTTCTGCAGCAGTCGCTACAGAGACAGAAAAAATAAGAAAGAATGACGCACAAACAGCAAGAATGATTTCCAGATAGAACCTTGTAATCACCGACAACAACATTTGGTTACAATCTTCATTATCATCAAGATATCTGTCAAGTATTTATTTTTTTGTAGAAGTATTTGCGCGTTTGCTTGAATCACACAATCCGCGGTGGCGTGCGTGGTTTTAGACCGGCGGGCTTTGTGACGCCCTCACAGGCCTGCAAGATTTCGGCGCGACGTTGCTCAATCGCAGCGTCCTCACTGAGGGGATACTTCGCAACAATCGAAGGAATTGCCCAGGCAGAAAGTCTCGGCATGTGGCGCTGTTGCACGCGTGCCCGAGCGTATTCGATCAACAAAGATTTCGTAAACGATGGATCCTGCGGAAGGCCCTTGCGCGAACAAATCAGGCTCACGGCCTGTTCTTCGGCAAAGCCGATCCCGATCAAAACCTGCATTTCATGCAGCCATTGAAAGCGCTCTTCTTCGGGCGTGAATTCGGTCACGGAATTAGCGAATACGCACGAATCGCGCCATAGACTCGACGTGCGTGGTATGCGGAAACATATCGAGAATGCCGGCTTCCACTAAACGATAGCCCTGCTCCTTGAGGATTCCTGCATCGCGCGCGAGCGTGGAAGGGTCACAAGAAACATAGACGATGCGCTGTGGATTCAAGCGATGAATTTGACGCACGATTTGCTCCGCACCACTACGTGGCGGGTCGAGCAACAAGGCATCCCAGTGGTCGCGCATCCAAGGCGCTTCAAGATCTTGATCAAACAGATTGGCAACATAAAAGTCGGCTTCCAATCCATTTGCTTCGGCATTCAAGCGCGCGCGCTCAACCAAGCCCGCATCCCCCTCCACTCCTGTGACGCGTGCACCGCTGCGCGCCAACGGCAAGGTGAAATTGCCCAAGCCACAGAATAGATCCAAGACACGCTCGCCGGCTTGTGGTGCAAGCAGATCCAAGGCTTGCTGAATCATTTGCTGGTTCACGGATGCGTTCACCTGCACAAAATCCGTTGGCAAGAATTGCATACGCAAATCAAAGGCAGGCAAGGCATAGCTCAACGCAACCCGATCGTGCTCAGTGAGCGGCGCAATAGTGGTCTCATTACCGGGCTGCAGCCAAATCTTTAGGCCCTGCGCCTGCCCAAATTCGGCCAGTGCGCGCTGATCGGAATCGCTCAACGGGTCCAAGTTGCGCAAGACCAAGACCGTCGCGTTATCCCCTGCAGCCACCTGAATCTGCGCAATGCGTGACTTGGCTTCCAGGCCCGCGATCAAGGTGCGCAAGGCCGCAATCTGTTCGCCGACTTGCGGCACCAACACCGGGCACGCCTGCATGTCGACGATATAGCTGGAGTGCTTCTCACGAAAACCAACCAAGACCTCGCTACGCTTATCGACATGTTTCACACCAATCCGTGCTGTACGGCGATAGCCGAGTTGCAGCCCCATGACCGGCGGCAACACCTGCTTCGGTTTGACTGCGCCAATACGCTCAAGCTGCTCAAGCAATGCAGCTTGTTTACTTGCGATTTGTTGGGCGTGATCGAGATGCTGCAAGCTGCAACCACCACAAAAGGAAAACGCCGCACATGTAGGCTCCACACGGTCGGGCGAGGCCTGCAAAACATCCACCACACGGGCTTCATCATGGCGACGATGGCGCTTCACAATCCGCGCGCGCACGTGCTCACCAGGTAATGCACCGGACACAAAGATGGCCTTGCCCTCTTCGGTGCGCGCCACACCACGCCCTTCTGGGCTCAGGCGCAGAATTTCAAGATCAAGGGGTTCGGTAGGAATGGGTTTGCGTCGCGACATGGCGGCGCAGTGTAACGGCTCAGACGCGGTCGTGTTGCATCAATCTCGAGCGCAGAAACCCGGGACGATCAATCCCAGCCTTGGGTGCAGTCAAGATTGACCCAGACACGGTGCATGCCGATGAGGCCATCCTCCAACATCATGCGCAGTGGCGGCTTCTTGAGAAAATACTTGTTGGTGTTACGCAGCCAGACGCTGCCGCCTTTGTGGTTCAGCGGAAAATAGCCGCGCAGCGCCTCGCCAATCCCAAGCAAATGACGCACGCGCTCCAACACATCCGGATCATCCGGCAAAGGATGCCCATGGCGATAGCGACTGAGCGAGCGTGATTTACCCTCAAGACCAAGCAACGCCAGCTGATGGTCTTTACTCAACCCCCAGTCTTCCATCTGATCCAGCACGATCTCACCAAGACGATTACGGTCCTGATCGGAGAGATTTTCGATGTTGATATGCTGGGCAACCGAGGTCATAGGGATTCCTTGCATGGCCGGCGACGGTCACCGGTAGAGGCAAAAGCCCTATCAATCGATGGGCTTTTGTTGACTAATTCAGTCGGGATAGTAACAGGCTCGACCTATGCCGGCCACGCGCTGAGGAATTCCTGCAAATGCGGCTTATCCGCGCTCTTCAACAAATCACGCAAGATTTGATGCTCTTTCTCGAGTTCGCTGCCCTGCAAATTGCCCCGGAAGCGCTCAAATGCGAGGTATACCAGCCATGTATTGAGCACGTCGGTCTCACAATAATCGCGTATTCCGACGATTTCGCCCGCGAGCCATGCATCCCAGACCTTCGATCCATCCATGCCCAGCTTGCCCGGAAAGCCCAACAGGCTGGCAACTTCGTCTAAGCGGGCCGCAGCACGAAGGTTATACAGCGCCAACAAGTCCATCAGGTCGGTGTGCCGCTCGTGGTAGCGACTGATGTAGTTATTCCAGCGAAAGCTCTGGTCGTTGGCGCCAGTTTCCCAATAGCGCGGCGCCTCGATGCCGTGCTTCATGGCGCGGTAATGCAAGACCGGTAGATCAAAGCCACTACCGTTCCACGACACCAAGGTTGGGCTGTACTTGTCGATGGCACCGAAAAATTGCCGGATCAACTCCGCCTCATCGGACTCGGGCGTGCCGAAGGAAAGGACCTTGATCTCATCTCCGCGCCCACGCCAAACCGCGGATATCGCGACCACCTGATGAAATGGCAGCTTCTGGAAGTCCGATCCGCTTTGCTGCTGGCGCAGATGCGCCATTGCCTTAACGGCGTCCTCCGGGCTGAGCCCATCAAGCTCGAAATAACGCGCGCCAAACGCGGCATCTGGAACGGTCTCGATGTCAAAAACCAGTGTATTCGTCGCCAAAACCATCTCCACTCAACATGAATAATAATTCATAACATACTGTTTAATAAATGGTCATAAACAGATTTCGTACATGTTTACGAAGGGCCGATTTTCAATAAAACCTGCTTATGCCTTGAGGCACACAACGCTGGCTAGCGGTCCGGGAACACCCCGGTCGAAAGGTAGCGATCGCCACGATCGCAGGCAATTGCCACAATCACGCCCTCAACCTCACGCGCCAATTGCAGTGCCACCGCAGCCGCACCCCCCGAGGAAACCCCACAGAAAATCCCTTCACGCGCAGCCAAGGCGCGCATGGTGTCTTCCGCGTCCTGCTGCCCTACATCAACAATCCGGTCGATCCGCTTCGGGTCATAAATCTTGGGCAAATATTCCTGCGGCCAACGCCGAATCCCAGGAATGGCCGCACCCTCTTGCGGCTGCACGCCGACAATTTCGACCTGCGGCGCAACCTCTTTCAGATACATTGAAGTCCCCATGATGGTGCCAGTGGTGCCCATGGAGGAGACAAAATGGGTGACCTGCCCGGCCGTGTCGCGCCAGATCTCCGGGCCCGTGGACTCGTAATGCGCCAACGGGTTATCCGGATTGGAGAATTGATCGAGGATGCGGCCTTGGCCCGCCGCTTCCATTTCCCGGGCACAATCAATCGCGCCTTCCATGCTCGCGTCTTTCGGGGTGAGCACCAGCTCAGCACCGTAGGCACGCATCACCGCACGCCGCTCCGCACTCATATGCTCCGGCATCACCAACACCATGCGATAGCCCTTCATGGCCGCGGCCATGGCCAGCGCGATACCGGTATTGCCGCTGGTCGCTTCAATCAAGGTGTCGCCCGGCTGGATCTCACCGCGCGCTTCAGCTTTGGCAATCATGTTCAATGCAGGGCGATCTTTCACCGAACCGGCGGGGTTGTTGCCTTCGAGTTTCAGCAACACCGTCGCCTTGCAGCCTTCGCTTAAACGCTGCAGCCGCACCAGCGGTGTATTACCGACAGTTTGCTCGATGGTCAAAAATTGAGGATGTACGTCAGATTGGGCGCGTCCCATTGTGTGCTCCATGCAACGGGGGGGTCTATGTACTGTGGTGATCAACTTATTGTTTATTGTTGTTCTTGCGCAGCTTGGGCTGAGCGCAGCATCATCGTTGCCGCAGCAACGGGTTCTTGCTCTAGCACCACAAAGGCAACGGCATGCCCACGCTCATCTGCAATCGTGAGATGACTCCGGTTGGCGCCAAGCTTCTGCAGCAAACGCAGTCCCGCGCCTTGGAATCGCAACTCGGGCCGACCCAAAGCATTATGCGTCACCGCGATATCGTGCCAACCAAGGCCTTCCGCAAACCCGGTGCCCAAGGCCTTCGCAGCGGCTTCTTTTGCCGCAAAGCGCTTCGACAAGAATCGATCTTGTGCGGCACTGCGATGAAATTCATCCAACTCTTCAGCGGTCAGGATGCGTGTCGCGAGGCGTTCACCATGACGCGACAATGCCTCTTGCATCCGCACCACCTCAACCAAATCTGTACCGATGCCAACAATCATGCGGCCTACGCTCGCGCATCCAACATCGCTTGTTTCATCTCACGCACAGCTTCTGCCAGCCCAACAAACAGTGCGCGCGCGACAATCGCATGCCCGATGTTGAGCTCAACCAATTGTGGAATCGCAGCAACCCGCGCAACGTTTTCGTAATGCAGGCCGTGGCCAGCATTCACTTGCAGGCCCAATTCCGCGCCAAGCTTGGCTGCCGCTTCAATGCGCGCAAACTCAGCATCCGCCTCGGCCTGAGTCTGCGCATCGGCATAACGCCCGGTATGCAGCTCACACACCGGCGCACCCGCCTCCACAACCGCTTCAATCTGTTTCGGATCAGGATCAATAAAGGGGGAAACGCGAATGCCTGCCGCAGACAATTGGGCGCAGGCATCGCGTAAACGGCTCATGTTACCCGCTACATCCAGCCCACCCTCGGTGGTCAGCTCTTCACGACGCTCGGGCACGAGGCAACAATCCGCCGGCTGTAGCCGCGCAGCGATCGTCAGCATCTCATCGGTGACCGCCATTTCCAGATTCATCCGCGTTTTCAGCAAGCCGTGCAGACCAAACACATCGTCATCCTGAATATGGCGGCGGTCTTCGCGCAAATGCAAAGTAATCGAGTCCGCACCATTGGCCTCAGCAATACGCACCGCATCGCGCATATCTGGATAAGGTGTACGACGCGCCTGTCGCAGCGTTGCGACATGATCCAAATTCACGCCCAGCAGCAAAGTTGAGTGATTCATCATTCGTTATTGATCGCCATGTACGATTCTTCTGTCAGGACTCTTTTCTTCAAGATTCCTTCGTGTTGCGCATTCGTGGCTGAAACAGCTGACGACTCTTGAGCGGCTTCCCTTCCAGCAACTCATCCAACGCCTGTCGCATCAAGGTACGCTGATCCCGCTGCACTGAAGGATCATCAGCATCCTCACCCCGTGCCAGCATTTGAATAGATCGACCGCGCAAGTTCCACTCCGAAGCCGTCGAATTAGGCATAAAACCTTGCCCCGCCCGCCAGCGATAGGTGACTTCTGGATCGATCGCGGCACCCACACAATCCGCCTCAAGGTTGAGGGCATAGCCCAGCGCATCCAACAATTCGCGCTCAAAACGCCGCAGCCAGATCGCCTCCGCTTCGGATTCCACCAATCCGGTCAGCACGTGGCCGTAATGGGCGAACAACTGAGGATGCGCATCCTCGCGCTGCAACAGACGCAGTAACAGCTCGTTGAGATACAACCCACACCAATTACGCCGCCCCTGCAAAGAAAACGCCGGCGCAGCGGCTTCGCATTGACTCAAGGTTGGCAGCTCACCGCGTCCACGCCAACCCACCAACAAGGGCCGAAATGGTTGCAGCAATCCCTCTTCGCCACGCTTGAGGTGTGCTACGGCCGCAATGCGTCCATTCGCCTGAGTGAACAATTCAACAATCCGTGAGCGCTCGCGAAATGGACGCGCATGCAACAACCACGCCGGCTGAGCTGCAACACCCACGGACTAGGAATCACCAAAACCCAGACTAAGCAGGGCACGCTCATCATCGGACCAGCCCTTGCGCACCTTTACCCACAACTGCAAGTGCACCCGCTTACCCAACAACTCAACCAGTTCTTCGCGCGCAGCTTGTCCAACGCGGCGCAACATGCTGCCACCCTCGCCGATCACAATCTTCTTTTGCCCTTCACGCTCTACCCAAATCAACGCTGAAATCACATCGCGCTCCGGCTCTTCGGTATAGCTTTCAATTTCAACCGTTAAGGCATACGGCAATTCTTTTTCCAGCGCACGCGTCAGCTTCTCACGCACACGTTCCGCAGCAAGAAAGCGCATGCTGCGATCGGTAATCTCATCTTCAGAAAAAATATGCGGCGCTTGCGGCAAATGATCCGCAAGGATCTCTTCTAAGCGTTGGTGGTCTTTGTGCCGACGTGCCGATAACGGCACCACAGCGGCAAAAGCGTGCTTCTGACTTACTTCTGCCAAGAACGGCAACAGCTCGTCTTTGTCCGGAATGCGATCAATCTTATTCACCAACAACAGCACCGGAATCGTGAGATGACGCAGTAAATCCAATACCTGCTGATCTTCATCCCGCCAGTTCATAGCTTCGATCAAGAACAACACCACATCCACTTCATTCAAACTGGCGCGCGCAGTGCGATTCAAGGTCCGGTTCAATGCACTGGTCTGTTCGCGATGTAGGCCGGGCGTGTCGACATAAATAAACTGATTCGCGCCCACGGTATGGATGCCGAGAATGGCATGGCGGGTGGTTTGTGGCTTCGGCGCGGTAATACTGATTTTGTGTCCGACCAATCCATTCAGCAACGTGGACTTTCCGACATTCGGACGACCCACGATCGCGATACGACCACAATGCTGCGTGTTGCTCATGCTGATTCCAAATCATCCAGCGCCGCTTCTGCAGCCACTTGTTCGGCGCGCCGGCGACTACCGGCTTCACCACGGGTTTCGAAGCGTAGGCCTTCAGGTGACTCGATCCGACACGCCACCCGAAACTGGCGTGCATGGGCCTCGCCATGCTCTTCCAACAACACATAATTCGGCAAGGGCCACTGTCGTCCTTGCAACCATTCTTGCAAACGGGTTTTCGGATCTTTCACTGCCTCTTCCGGCGCCAGAGGCTCAAGCGCACCTGCCAGTCGCTGCAACAACCACGCGCGTGCGGTATCAAAATTCGAGTCGAGATATACCGCACCGATCACCGCTTCCATCGCATCCGCCAAAATGGAATCACGCCGCCAGCCGCCACTTTTGCGCTCGCCCTCGCCTAATTGCAGATGTGTGCCGAGATCCAAATCACGCGCTAGCACGGCCAGACTCTCACGTCGCACGACTTGCGCACGCAAACGACTGAGCACACCTTCTTCGGCTTTAGGGAAACGTTGATAGAGGGATTCCGCAACGATGACACCCAGTACGGCATCGCCCAAGAACTCAAGACGCTCATTGTTATGCGACCCCACACTGCGATGCGTCAGCGCCTGCTCCAACAGCTCGAGTCGACGAAAGACATACTCGAGTCCACGTTGTAGGCGCTCCAGATCCCTCATTCGCGTTAATCAGATGCCGCCAATCCGCCCAAAGTCGACACCGCCGCCACACTTGAATTCAGCTGACATCCAGACTGCAACGGCTTTACCAACAATGTTCTGTTCTGGAACAAAGCCCCAGTAACGCGAGTCACGGCTGTTGTCACGGTTGTCACCCAACACAAAGTAATGCCCCGCAGGCACCACCGTGCGTCCTTCCAGCGACTCACGCTGTGGAATCACCAAAATCTCATGACTGCGTCCATCGCCCAGATCTTCTGTTAAACGATCGGAGCGAATAGTTTCGCACTCGGCATTACGCCACAGATGCTCACCGAGCGGCGCCTGCGCCATCTCTTTATCATTCACGTACAACACGCGATTGCGGTATTCGATTTCATCACCGGGCAGACCGACCACGCGCTTGATGAAATCAACCCCAGGGTCTTGCGGGAAACGAAACACCATCACATCACCCCGCTCGGGCAGACCAAGCGGTATAACTTTGTGATGCGTAACCGGAAGACGCAGGCCCCAAGTGAACTTGTTGACCAAGATGAAATCACCCACCACCAAGGTTGGGCGCATCGAGCTGGAGGGGATCCGGAACGGCTCAAATAAGAAGCTGCGCAATACCAAGACGGCGAGCAATACCGGAAAGAACGAACGCGCATATTCGAGTATCGTGGGTCGTGCTTTACTGCCACGTGATTTTTGCAACCACAAGCGATCCAATAGCGTCAGCGTACCCGTGACCAGCACCGCCAGCGTCAGCCAAAATTCGAAATCCGTATCCATCGCCGAATCTTACCCCGCTTAGCTCTTCTTGCCTGCGCCCACGGACAAAATCGCCATAAACGCCTCCTGTGGAATGTCGACCTTGCCGACTCGCTTCATACGTTTCTTGCCTTCTTTCTGCTTCTCGAGCAGCTTGCGCTTGCGCGACGCATCACCCCCATAACACTTGGCGGTCACGTTCTTGCGCAGGGCTTTTACGGTACTGCGGGCAATGATCTTGGAGCCAATCGCAGCCTGAATCGCGACCTCAAACATTTGCCGCGGGATGATCTCTTTCATCTTCTCGGCCAGATCACGCCCGCGCGACTCCGCCTGATCGCGATGCACAATCACAGAAAGTGCATCGACCTTGTCCCCATTGATCAAAATGTCGACCTTAACCAAGCGTGCTTCTTGGAAACGCAAGAATTGATAGTCCATCGACGCAAAACCACGGCTAACTGATTTGAGGCGGTCGAAGAAATCAACCACTACTTCGGCCAGTGGCAACTCATACACCAATTGCACTTGCCGACCGAGATAAAGCATGTCTTTTTGCATACCGCGCTTTTCAACGCAGAGACTAATGACGTTGCCTACATAATCTTGCGGACAAAGAATCGTAGTGCGAATAATCGGCTCACGAATCTCGGCAATCTTGCTGGTGTCGGGTAGGTCGGAAGGCTTTTGAAGATGCGTAATCACGCCATCCGTCATCGCCAGTTCATACACAACGGTGGGTGCGGTCGTGACGAGATCAAGGTTGTACTCACGCTCCAAGCGCTCCTGCACAATCTCCATGTGCAGCATGCCGAGGAAGCCAATACGGAAGCCAAAACCCAGCGCCTCCGAAACCTCGGGCTCATACGCCAACGCCGCATCGTTCAGACGCAGCTTACCCAGCGCCTCACGAAAATCTTCGTAGTCATCGGCATCAACGGTATACATGCCAGCAAACACCTGTGGCTGAACCGCGCGGAAGCCCGGCAAGGCCTTGTCTGCAGGTTGCTCTGGTGTCGTCAGTGTGTCGCCAACCGGCGCGCCGTCGATCTCTTTAATCCCGGCAACCAGATAGCCCACCTCACCCGTTTCCAAGGCCTGCAAGGGCGTGCGCTTAGGTGTGAAGATGCCCACCTGCTCGACCCGGTAATCTGCACCCGTCGAGATCACCCGAATCTTAGACTTCGCAGTAATCCGTCCTTGCACTACGCGAATCAGTGACACCACGCCAAGGTAGTTGTCGAACCAGGAATCGATAATCAGTGCCTGCAATGGTTTTTGCGCATCGCCCTGCGGCGGCGGCACCTTCGCAACCAGATACTCAAGCAAGTCTTCAATCCCAATGCCCGTTTTCGCGCTAACCTGAGGCGCGTCTTTGGCTTCAATCCCAACGATGTCTTCGATTTCTTGAATCACTCGGTCCGGCTCGGCAGCCGGCAGGTCGATCTTGTTCAAAACCGGCAAGACCTCAAGCCCAAGGTCAACCGCCGTATAGCAGTTCGCGACAGTCTGCGCCTCGACCCCTTGGGCGGCATCCACCACCAACAACGCGCCTTCGCAGGCGGCCAAGGACCGCGACACCTCATAACTGAAGTCGACGTGCCCCGGGGTATCAATAAAGTTGAGCTGATAATCCTCACCATTGCGCGCGGTGTAATGCAACGAAACGCTCTGCGCCTTAATGGTGATTCCACGCTCACGCTCAATATCCATCGAATCCAATACCTGCGCCGCCATTTCACGATCACTCAGACCGCCACACAATTGAATGAAACGATCGGCAATAGTCGACTTGCCATGATCGATGTGGGCGATGATGGAGAAATTACGAATGTGGTCGAGTTGGGTGGACATCAAAGGTTCCGCTGCATCGCAGCATGATGAAAAAAGCGCGCCAGTGGCGCGCCAAACAAAACAGGAAGAATCGGTGAGTCAGGCACCGGAGTGATTCAGGGCCTGCTCCAACCGTTCAAAATCGAGGAAATATTCGCAGATTTCGGCCTCTCCGGCCAGCACCACAGGCACCCGCAGACCATATTTCGCCTGCCAATCGGCCCGAGAATCAACATCGAGCGTCGCCATGGTGAATTCAGCGGCACGCGGATGCCGCGCCAACCGCTCTACCAGCTCCTCGCACAGATGACAGCCCTGCCGGACCATCACCTGCAGCGCGAGGGGCTGCGCAGTGCTCATCGCGCGAGGCGCATGGCAACAAACAGGTTGGAGTCATCACGACGCACATACAACCGCAGTGGGCGATCCAAATCGGCCGCGGCAACCAACTCCTGTAACTGCGCCGGACTCAGTACAGCATCGCCATTGAGGTTAAGCAGGTAATCTCCCGGCATCAGGACCTGAGCAGCTTGCGCATCCTCGGCAATCGACACGATCTCAACCCCACCGGTTACGGGTAGGCCGCTGCCGTTCGCACGGGTTTCTTCATCAATCGCACGCACCTGGATCCCGAGCGGCTTGATCTCCAAGGCTGCGGTGTCGGTCGGCACCGGACTGCTGCCGCGCATGGCTTCACGCACATCGGCAGTGAGCTCACCCAAACGCACCTGCAGGGTCAGTTGCTTACCATCGCGCAGTACCACCATCGCTACTGGACGATCCAACGGCGAGCGGCCGACGAGCGGCGGCAAGCTATCGTTACTGGCGACCTCTTGGCCGTTGAAGCGCAAGATGACATCACCCACCTGCACACCTGCGCGTGCTGCGGCAGCATCCTCCATCACCTGCGCGACTAAGGCACCGCGCGGACGATCCATACCAAAAGCCTCCGCAAGATCACGCGTTACCGGCTGAATCAACACGCCAAGATAACCACGGGTGACCTTGCCGTTGCTACGCAACTGCTGGACAACATCCATCGCCACATCAATCGGCACTGCAAACGATAGCCCCATGTAGCCGCCTGACTTGCTGTAAATCATCGAGTTGATGCCCACCACTTCACCATCGAGGTTCAGCAGAGGACCCCCCGAGTTGCCCGGATTGATCGCAACATCGGTCTGAATGAAACGCACATAGTTGTACGCACCCTCTTCACCCGGCACATGACGGCCCGTAGCGCTCACAATACCCGCAGTAGCGGAGCGCTCGAAACCAAATGGCGATCCAATCGCCAACACCCATTCGCCTACTTTGATCTCTGCAGACTTGCCAATCTTGGCAACTGGCAATTCAGTAGCGTCAATCTTGATCAGGGCAATATCGGACTCAGGGTCAGAGCCAATCACCTTCGCTTCCAGTTCGCGCTTATCGAACAAATGGATCTTCAGTGACTCCGCGCCATCGACCACATGATGATTGGTGAGGATGTAACCGTCTGCAGAAATGATGGTTCCCGCACCGAGCGACTGGCTCTCAAATTCGCGCGTGCCGCCGTTGCCATTGCCATGCTCGCGTTCGAAAAACTTGCGAAACATGTCCGGCAAGTCTTGGAATGGCGCGCCCTCGGGTAGATCTGGCATACCAATCTGCGGAATCTTCATCTGTCGTTTCTGTACCGCATCAATGCGAACGACTGCTGGACCTGCGGTCTCGACCAACTGCGTGAAGTCCGGTAGACCACTCATGCCATGCGCAAGCGCTGGCCGCGACGAAACACTCATCATTGCCAACAAAGTAAGAAACGCGAACAAGATTGTATGCATTGACTTAGGCAACTTCATGTGTGATCCCCATTTGGATAGATTCAAAAAAATCATTGAGCAGTGTCTGCGCTAGGACTAAGACTGCAGCGGGCTCAGCTGCACATAATCAACTGCCACGCGGCGTAAAATGCGCGGCAAGGCACGTGGCTGCAAGCGCCGACGCAACAACAAAAGCGCGCCACCCAAGCCAAGCCCAGCAGCAAGTACCGCCGCAAGATCGGGATGGATACCGAACTGCGGTGCCACCAACGTCCCGAGCAGTGCGCCACCAAGCAGGAACAGCAAAGGCAGGCCATACAACCAAAGGGTGCCCTGCACCAACTCGCCCTCTTCAATCGCAATCCAGACTTGCTCGTCTAACCGAAGGTTACGAATCTGATCTGGATCGACCTCAACCCGCACCGACTTCACGCCCAAAACTTTGCCCAAAACGGATGTGCCACAGCCGCCACGCGCACTACAGGAGCCGCAGGCCGATTGTTTGATCGCCTCCACCCAAACGCGCTCGCCTTGGACGGCAACCACTCGAGCTTGTTCTTCAATCATGATGGATTCTGCGCACTGAGAGGGCTGACTGAAATCGGCTGCATGGATTCAGCGATTCGTTCCAAGGTTGCTGGTGGCAACTCACCCATCAGGACCCGCTGCAGGCTGCCTGCCATCACGTCACTGTGCATATGCAACGCACCTAAAGCAAAGCGTCCCTCGATAGGCTCTGCTTCTGCCGGCTCAATCACAATCGACAGACTGGCAATCCCATCACCGGCGAGCACATGCCAAACTCGCCCCTCGACTCCGGAAGTGCTTGGCATGTCCATGGCATGCACTTGCAGAACCTCAAAACCTTGCGGGAGCCACTGTGGCAGCCAGGCCGGCTGTGGGTGCTGAGACAGCAACTCCTGCGCCTCTGAAGGCGAAGTTGGCATCACCTGCTCGGCAAGGTCGGAGAGATCACCAAACACCTTGAGTTCGGTCAATTGCACTTCTTCTAGACGTTCGCCTTCCGCATCAACCCAAGCAGCGCGAAGATAAAGGCCCGATTCCTGATCCAGCCACAAACGCAAGCCGTATCGATCAGCACTTCCGGGATCCAACGCAACAACATGGGCGAGACGATCAGAGACACGCTCTGCTCCAAGATAACGCAAGGCATAGGCATTCATGGCCGTACCCTGGCCTAGGCGTTTGAATAGAGTTTGCTGCAAGGCTTGTGAACGGTATTCCGCATCTGCACCCGACAATGAACAGGTCACCGCTTCACCATTACGCTGCACCATGCGTAAGGCACCGTCTAGACGCACCAGTCGTTCTTGCTGCCCTTGCGCGGCGACGCGATGTTCCAAGCGCATGGGAAACATCCGCTCTCCAATCCGATAGACCAAGGTGGCGTCAAAATCGAGTTGCTGCGCAGCTTGCCCCATACGTGCCAGCAATTGCTGCGGATCGGCCGCAAACGTCGCGTTTGCGCTCAGTAGGCTCAGCGAAAGAAGGACGACACGGAATCGCGTCATGGACGCTCGGCATCGAAACCAACCACACGAACCCAAGGCAAGATGCCCGGAATCGCTCCGGCGCCTGCCGTCTGGCCCGCATGATGCTGCTCAAGATAACGTTGGATACGCTCAGATTGCGGCGGAAGGGGCAGCAGATTGTTTGAAGCGGTTTGCGTGCGCGCAATCCGCGGCGCGGGATCCACCACAGCCACTTCTGCCGAATTCGAAGGCGCCAAATCAACCGTTTGCCAAGCAAGCACGCTCACAACCGCAGCCAAAACGATCGAAGCCGCCAACGCCCAGCTCACAGGATTCCTAGTCATCTGCTCGGTCTTGGCAGGCTGCGCCGCATCCTTGCCGATTGTTGCAGCGACACGCGCTGCAATCGAATCTGCATCAAATGCAACGTCAATCTCATCCGCACTGTGTGCAGCCCGCAGCGTCTCGCCAATACGGTGATAACGCGACCACGTAGCTGCAAGCGCTGGATCATGCTCAACATCATCCAGCACATGTTCTAACTCAGCGAGCGTTACCGCACCATCCATCGCTGCGGATAAGCGCAGACGCTGCCCCAGAGGCGAATCTGGATCGGGCGCAAGACTTGCGACGTCCGCAGAAGACGGCGAGTGCTGAGAGCGAGTCGGTGAAGTCATACTGAGGTACTACTGCGACAAATCGGTATAGCTGCTAGCTACGCATGAACGGTTGTACAACCCGATCAACCGCCTCACGCGCGCGGAAGATACGGGAACGAACCGTACCAATCGGACAGTTCATTTCAATCGCGATTTCTTCGTAGCTCATACCTTGGAGTTCACGCAACTGCAGAGCCGTACGTAATTCATCGGGAAGCTCGCGCATAGCTTGGATGACCGACGCATGCAGCTCGTCACGCAAAGCAACATGTTCCGGGGTATCGATGTGGCTGGGTTCGAGATCAGGCAAATCGTCATCATCAGCCGAGGGCGCATTCGCCATCAACAACGGGCGACGGGTCCGCTGTTCAAGCACATTCTTGGCCAGATTCACGGCGATGCGATACAACCAGGTGTAGAAGGCGCTGTCGCCACGAAAACGCGGCAAGGCCTTCCACGCTTTTACAAAGGCTTCTTGGGTGACGTCCAAGGCCTCTTCCGGGTCACGCAGAAAGCGAGTCACCAGGGCCGCTACGCGATGTTGGTAGCGACGCACCAGTAGATCAAAGGCACGCGAATCGCCCTGCTGGGCCTTGGCCACCAATAACGCCTCCTCCGCGCGCAAGCGCTCGGCATCCGGGCTCGGAATGGGTGATGCGGTCACGGCGTGCAGTTCTGGCATGAGGCTTCAGACTCCGGCTGCGTGGTATAGTTCCAGCGGTTCAACGCAGAATTTGAACCATCTTCAAACAAAGCTTCGACTGGGAATTTACCTGAAAAATCTAACGCCTGCTGAAATTGACCTTCAGCTAAAATTCTCCCAGATATAACCACCCCTTCCCAGACCGGATCGACCGCGCTCGGCCCATGCCTCACAACTCCGCAGATTCCCTGCAACATGACGTCCTGATCATCGGTAGCGGTGCCGCTGGGCTTTTACTTGCCCTGCACCTTGCTCCGCATGCGCGCGTCGCAGTGCTGTCCAAACGTAGTCTGCATGAGGGTAATACCTATTATGCGCAAGGGGGCATTGCCGCAGTTCTTGATGAAAACGACTCCGTCGAGGCCCATGTCGCTGATACGCTCGATGCAGGGTCTGGGCTCGGACATCCAGATGTCATCCGCCATGTGGCCGAACAAGCTCCGGCCGCGATTGCCGAACTCGTCGAACGCGGTGTGGCGTTTACCCGTGATGGCCATGACGGTCGCCTGCACCTGACCCGCGAGGGCGGCCATAGCCATCGCCGCATCGTGCATGCTGCCGACGCTACCGGCCAGGCCGTCGAGCTCACCCTGGCCCAGCAAGTGCGCCTGCATCCGAACATTGATCTTTATGAAGATCACATCGCAATCGACCTGATCACGGCACGCAAACCGACCCATCGCGGCGGACAGCAGGACACACCCAATGCCGTGCAAGGCGCCTATGTGCTCGATGCCCGCAACGACCAAGTGCGCACTTTCAGTGCGCGCGCCGTCGCGCTCGCCACGGGTGGCGCCAGCAAGGTTTATCTGTACACCAGCAATCCAGATCTCGCGACGGGGGATGGCATCGCAATGGCATGGCGCGCAGGCTGCCGGGTCGCCAATCTGGAATTCAATCAATTCCACCCCACCTGTCTCTATCACCCACAGGCTAAATCATTCTTGATTACGGAAGCAGTGCGTGGCGAAGGGGGTCGCTTGTTGCTACCCGATGGCACACCTTTCATGCAGCACTTTGACCGGCGCGGCGAACTCGCGCCACGCGACATCGTAGCGCGGGCCATCGATCATGAAATGAAGCGCCTTGGCGCCGACCACCTACTGCTCGATATTTCCTTCCGTGGCCCCGAGTTTGTGCGCGAACACTTCCCCACGGTGTATGCGCGCGTGCTCGAGTTTGGTTACGACCTCAGTCACGAACCCATACCAATCGTGCCGGCAGCGCACTACACCTGCGGCGGCGTGGTTACTGATCTACATGGACGTACGGATGTACCACAACTTTATGCCATTGGCGAAACCGCGCACACGGGTTTGCATGGCGCTAACCGCATGGCCAGCAATTCCTTGTTGGAATGCTTGGTGTTTGCCCGCAATGCAGCGCAAGACATCCTGCAATCACTCCCGCAGTGGCAACAACCACATGAGCTCAAGATTTGGGACGAAAGCCGCGTCACCGATTCGGATGAAGAAGTTGTGGTTTCGCACAACTGGGATGAACTGCGCCGCTTCATGTGGGACTACGTTGGCATCGTGCGCACGACCAAACGCCTTGAGCGCGCACAGCGTCGTGTCGCGTTATTGCAGCAAGAGATCGCAGAATACTATGGTCACTTCCGCGTAACCCACAACTTGATTGAGCTGCGCAACCTCACTTTGGTTGCCGAACTGATCATCCGCTGCGCATTGGAACGCAAAGAAAGCCGCGGCCTACACTTCAATCGCGACTATCCAGATCCATCACCAGAAGCGCAGGACACCATCCTGAAGCCTTAAAAAAGCGCACTAGACAATCCCCAGCAGACTGCGCAACCGCTGCACCGGCTCACGCAAGTCTTCATCGCTGACTGCTTCACCCTGAATCAGCCACGCCTGCAAATCGAGATCCGCCTGTGGCAATAAGCACCCAAGCGCCTTCAGAACATGCATTTGTTCCAGATCTGAGAGTTGCTCAAGCTGTTCACGAACTTGCTCGAACAAGAGATCAAGCTCCAATAATCCGCGCCGACATTGCCAAGCCAAAGCACGTGATGTTGCAGCATCCATGGGCATCGCTCGGACCATCGAACTGAAGGAATTCACTTGCCCTTAAGCAAACGACTGCGCAGCTCTCCAATCGCACGCGCTGGATTGAGACCCTTTGGACAGACTTGCGTACAGGACATGATCGAGTGGCAACGAAACAGTTTCATTGGATCATCCAGTGCATCCAAACGCTCCATAGCTCGATCATCGCGCGAGTCTGCGACAAACCGTGTTGCTGCTAGTAGGGCTGCCGGACCCGGGTATTGATCTGGATTCCACCACCAGGACGGACAGGCTGCGGTACAACAGCCACACAAAATGCATTCATACAGACCGTCGAGCGCTTCGCGCTGTTCGGGGCTCTGGCGCTGCTCACGCTCGGTTTGCGGATGGGAGCTTTGCAACCACGGTTCCACCTCACGATACCCTGCCCAGAAACCATCCATGTTCACCACCAAGTCACGCACCACCGGCATGCCGGGGAGCGGACGAATACTAATCGGAGACTTCAGTTCAGCAATTCGGGTAATGCAAGCCAATTGATTGCGGCCATTGATATGCAACCCATCTGAGCCACACACACCCTCACCGCAGGAATGACGAAACGCCAAGGTCGAATCCAGATGTTCCTGAACCCAGATCAAGGCATCTCGCACCATCCAGTCGTTCCGCACGACTGCGGATGGGATCGTAAAGGCCTGCATGCGCGGCGCAGCGTCCTGCTCTGGCAAATAGCGATACACCTCGAGCGTGAGTTCCGCAGCCATCAGTACACGCGCTCCTGTGGCGGCACTGATTCCACGCTCAAGGGGCGCAACCGCACCGGCTTGCTCTCGACCTTCGCATCTTTGAGAAAGAACTGAGTATGACGCAGCCAGTTGCGATCATCGCGCTCTGGATAATCCACCCGACTATGCGCGCCGCGACTCTCCGTCCGCGCAGCCGCCGAATGAATCGTCGCCAAGGCACAATCCAAGAGGTTGCCTAATTCCAGCGCTTCGATCCGCGCGGTATTGAATACCTTGGAATCATCTTCAAGGCGCGCTTGATCGTAACGCGCACGCAAAGCCTGCACGGCTTCAATCCCAGCCTGCAAGGTTTCCGCGTCGCGATAGACACCACAATGTTTTTCCATGGTGCGCTGCAATTCGGCACGCAATTGCGGAATAGACTCGCCTCCTTCACTTGTCTCCGCCCAACGCTGATAACGACGCAAACCCTGCTCACGGGCCCCGTCAGTAAGCGGCTGTGCCGGATCACTCTCACGCAAGGCCTCAGCCATTTCTTCGCCCGCGGCATGACCAAACACAATCAAATCCAACAAAGAGTTTCCACCCAAACGATTTGCACCATGGACAGAGACACAGGCACACTCGCCCACGGCATACAACCCCGGAACCGGCTCTTCACCATGACCTGCAGGAACTACGACTTGACCTCGATAGTTCGTGGGGATGCCTCCCATGGTGTAGTGCGCCGTCGGGAAAACTGGCACGGGCGCCTTGGCCATATCTACCCCAGCAAAAATCTTTGCGCTTTCGCGAATGGCGGGCAGCCGGGAGGCCACTACTTTTTCACCCAAGTGATCAACCTTAAGTAGGACGTGATCCTTGTCTGGGCCGCAACCCCGCCCTGCTGCGATCTCTTGATAAATCGCACGACTGACCACATCACGACTGGCAAGGTCTTTAGCTTTCGGCGCATAACGCTCCATGAAGCGCTCACCTTCGCTGTTCATCAAATATCCACCTTCCCCGCGCGCGCTCTCAGAAAGCAACATGCCCTTACCGGCAACGCCGGTGGGATGGAATTGGATAAATTCCATGTCTTGCAACGGAATACCCGCACGCAATGCCATCGCCATACCGTCACCGGTGTTGATGCGCGCGTTGGTATTGGTACGGTACATCTGACCAACGCCACCGGTTGCCAACAGTGTTGTGCGTGCCTGCAACAACATGGGCTCCCCGGTTTGTAACGACAATACGCTAGCGCCCTGCACATGCCCCCGCTCATTGGTAAGCAGGTCCAGCGCAAACACTTCATCAAAAAAGAACGTTCGTGCTTTGAGGTTCTG
The DNA here is from genome assembly GCA_964654355.1 of uncultured Piscirickettsiaceae bacterium. GTDB lineage: Bacteria > Pseudomonadota > Gammaproteobacteria > CAZZIQ01. Next base: position 31,467 of record CAZZIQ010000001.1, on the reverse strand, counting down.
CTGATACAAGGTATGCAGGATGGCATGACCCGTGCGATCCGCCGCCGCACACGTGCGCGCCGCCTGTTCACCACCAAAGTTCTGGGTTTGCCCGCCGAACGCACGCTGATAAATCCGCCCATCATCCAAACGTGAAAAGGGCACACCGGCATGCTCAAGTTCAATCACCAAGCGCGAAGCTTGACGGCACATGTATTCAATCGCGTCTTGATCGCCGAGCCAGTCACTGCCCTTGACCGTGTCATAGAAATGCCAGTGCCAGTGATCAGGTGTTACATTGGCTAAGGCCGCATTGATGCCGCCCTGTGCTGCAACCGTATGCGAACGCGTCGGATACACCTTGGACACCACTGCGACTCGCGCACCTGTCTCGGCCAAGCGCAGGGCTGCGCGCAAGCCCGCACCACCCGCACCAAGGATCAGCGCATCAAACTGACGAATTTCTACAGCGGCTGCGTTCATGCGGGGATTCCCATGAGTTGCACCCACCAAAAGGCTTGTATCAGCAGCACCGAAGCCACCCCTAGCATCAGCGTCAGTCGCAGCGCAGGCGCATGAATATAATCCATCAACACATTACGCAGGCCGACCCAAGCATGCCCAAGAATGAACCACACAGCCGCCACAACCAACAAACGATGACTCGGGGTGAACCACGCCACCCACGCGGCGCTCGCTTGCTGCCAAGGCAGGCTCGATGCAAGGTAAGCGCCAAATAGCAAGAAGAAGACGGCGCTGATGCGCTGCAACAACCAAGCGCGCAAGCCACTAAATAAGCGCATCAGAACAACCCCACCCACAGCCCAAACGCAATCAGCGGTGAGATGAAGATCACCAGCCAAGCACTCATACGCGCAGCCGCTGCACCCATTGCCCAATGGAAGTCAGCAAGTAACAAGCGAATGCCCGCAACCATGTGATGCGTCCACGCCCAAATCAGCAGCAGCCACAGGGCCTGCCACATCGGGGTCGCCCAAGCAGCCATGCTTTCACCCACCAGAAGGTCACTGACCAACAGCGCGAGCAAAGGTAGGGTTAGAAACAGGATGACCCCAGAAATACGATGGAGAATGGAAGCAATCGCGGTCGACGGGAAACGCATTCGCCAGAGCTGCAAATACAAAGGCGCTTTTGCAGATTTCATGGAGGAATGTGTCGAGGTTGCCACTGCACAAGCATAGATCGTCACCACACGCCGCTCAAGCATCCTGTAGGGCGAATCTGAAACGACTGATGGGCTTGAGATTCTGCTGCAAGAACCCCAGACTGGAGACACTCCCTTACAGCCACTTTCTACCGAGAATCTCCCATGCGTGAAGACTGGAAAGCCTTTCTGCAAGATGTTGGCGCAGAGTTTGATACGGCCGTGCCCTACCGAGTCCGCGACTACGGCGCGCCACAGGATGAGCTTCATCTCGTCCGCAACGGCCTCGTGATCGCCGACCTCTCTCATAACGCCCTGATCAGCGTACATGACACTGAGGCCGCAAGCTTCCTCCAGGGTCAGTTCACCAATGACATCCACGCTGTAAGCGAAACGCATAGCCAGCGGAGTGCGTGGTGCAGCGCCAAAGGTCGCGTCCTCGCCACGATGCGCATCGTTCAGCGTGGCGACCGTTATTACCTCCACCTTCCGATGGAACTGGCAGAAAGCACGCTCAAGCGACTACGCATGTTCGTTCTACGTGCGAAGGTAACCGTTGAGGATGATAGCGACGCTTGGGTGCAGTTCGGATTGGCGGGTAACCGCGCCGATCAACTACTCGCCAGTGTGGTCGATGAGATCCCAAGCGAGGTCGATGCCTGTGTCACGCAGCCCAACTACAGCATCATCCGCCTTTCTGGTGAGCGGCCGCGCTTTTTGATTCTCTGCAATCCAGACCATGCCCAAAAGCTCTGGACCCAGCTGCAAGTTCAAGCTCGCCCCGTCGGCGCATTTGCTTGGCGCCTACTCAAGATCCGCGCGGGCGTACCGCAGGTGCGTGGCGAAACCCAAGAGGCGTTCGTGCCACAAATGCTCAACTTTGAAGTACTCAATGGCGTCAGCTTCACCAAGGGTTGTTACCCCGGCCAAGAAGTGGTCGCCCGCATGCAATACCTAGGCACCCTGAAGCGGCGCATGTTTCCTATCCTCTTTAAAACCGATGACCTGGTTTTACCGGGCATGGATCTGCACTCGCCTGGCAGTAAATCTGGACAAGGCGCCGGCAAGATCGTAGATGCGCAACGCAACGGCGATGACGAATGGGAAGGTCTTGCTGTATTGGAAATCGCCGCGGCGGAGCGTGGCGATATCTTCTTTGACGATGCGCACTCGATTCCCGTACAGGTCGGCAGCCTGCCTTACACGCTGCCAGACCCACAGGCGGACAAGGTCGAGCGGATTAAGTAGCCGCGTTAAATGACCCCACGCGGGTCGCGCACGTGCAAGATGGCTGCCGCCAACTCCTCAATCGAGTGGCGGCTGGTGTCAAACACCGGAATCCCAGCGTGCTGGAACTGCGTCGTTGCGGCACGCAATTCTTTTTGACAGGTCTCCAACGCCGCATACGAACTATCCGGGCGACGCGCTTGGCGCACCGCCTGTAATCGCTGCGGCTCAATCGTAAGCCCAACAACGCGTTCTCGCACCCGCAACAAGCGTTCCGGTAAGCGCTCGCTCTCGAGATCCTCCGGGATCAATGGATCATTCGCCACTCGCAAGCCAAACTGAATCGCCAGGTACATGGCTGTTGGCGTTTTACCAACACGAGAAACCCCAGTCAGCACGAGGTCGGCCTGCTCGTAACGATCAGGACGCATGCCATCATCCAGATTGAGCGCAAACTGCACCGCATCCATCCGCTCATCGTAGTTGGCGAGGTTCTCCATTCCATGGGTATGCCCACGCCGCGCCTGCCGGTTCAGATGCAATGCTGTCGAAAGCTCCTGCAAGGGCTGCGCCATGAGGTCGATCAGGATGCAATTGGCCTCGCGTAGACGCTGCAATGCCGCCGGATCAATTAGGGTGGCGAACACAATTGGGAGCTCTTGACTTGGATTGCTGGCGAAGTTCGCGATGCAGTTCTCCAACACCCCTGACTCGGCACAATCTGGCAGCAAATGCCCTTCCCACTCGATCGAGAATTGACTCAGCAGGCTGCGCCCCATCGCACGCGCCGTGAAGCCCGTGCCATCCGAAACAAAATAAACCGCGCGCTTAGTCATAGCGAAGGCCCTGAGTACAAATAAAAAAGGAGAAACGGTAAATCACCGCATGGTAGAAATGTCATCCCGTTTGCAGGATGATCAACCAGTCCCTGCCGAACCGCAAACCGGCGTCGTTACAACAAGAAACCAAACACACGAGGACGGGATGGAACAACATGCAAAGGAATGGGTGATCGATCTCGCGCATGCAGGCATGCAGGACGTTGAGATTGTGGGCGGTAAGAACGCTTCGCTCGGCGAGATGATCCAGCACCTGGCTCCACTCGGCGTCCAGGTCCCCCTTGGTTATGCAACAACTGCACATGCGTTTCGCGCTTTCCTCGAACACAACCAGCTTACGACACGAATTCAACAAGAGCTTGATGCGCTCGACATCGAAGACCTCGCCGCGCTCGAACAGACTGGGCTTGAGATCCGTAGCTGGGTTGCACAAGCAACGCTGCCTGCCGAACTTGAACAAGCCATTCGCGATGCGCACCAACGCCTTGAAACTATTAGCGCTGGCAGCTTGTCCTGTGCCGTGCGCTCATCTGCGACGGCAGAAGATCTGCCCGATGCATCCTTTGCCGGCCAACAAGAAACGTATCTAAATGTGCGCGGCATTGATGCGGTACTGGAACGCATTCGACATGTCTTTGCCTCACTCTATAACGATCGCGCCATCGCCTACCGTGTTCATCAAGGCTTTGATCATCACAGCGTTGCGCTTTCCGCTGGCGTGCAACAAATGGTCCGCAGTGACCTCGGCGCAAGCGGCGTCATTTTCACCCTCGATACCGAATCAGGCTTTCGCGACGCCGTGTTGATCACAGGAGCCTGGGGGCTCGGTGAAACCATCGTCCAAGGCCAGGTCAATCCCGATGAGTTCTTAATCTACAAACCAGCGGTACATTCGCACAAGCGAGCTCTGCTACGTAAAACACTCGGTAGCAAGAAACTGCGCATGATCTATCGAGATAACCGCGACGGCGGCTCGCCAGTAGAAGTCATTGAGACTACCAAGGCTGAGCAACAGCGCTTTTGTGTCGACGAAGCCGAAGCAAGCCGTTTGGCGGAAATGGCGATCGCCATCGAACAGCATTACCAGAAGCCCATGGATATTGAATGGGCGAAAGATGGCAACACCGGCGCGCTATATATCGTGCAAGCGCGCCCCGAAACCGTGCGAAGTCGGGAATCCGCACTCTGTATCGAAGAATACAGACTCGAAGAAGAAGGAGCAGTTCTGGTCGAAGGGCGCGCCATTGGTGGACGTATTGGTCAAGGTCCAGTACGCATCATTCCCAGCGTGCGTGAGATGCAACGCGTGCAGGCCGGCGATGTGCTCGTGACCGACATGACCGATCCTGACTGGGAACCGGTGATGAAAAAAGCCTCCGCCATCGTCACCAACCGTGGTGGACGCACTTGCCATGCCGCAATCATCGCTCGCGAACTGGGCATTCCGGCCATTGTTGGCTGCGGTGACGCCACCGATCGTCTTGAAGACGACCAGACGGTGACCGTTTCCTGTGCCGAAGGCGAAACCGGTCGCGTCTACGCTGGAAAACTCGCCTTCCAACACATTGAAACGGATATCGGCGACCTCCCCGAGCCGGGGGTTCGGATCATGATGAATGTTGGCAACCCCGAGCGCGCCTTCGATTTCGCTCGGCTACCTCATCGCGGAATCGGGCTCGCACGACTTGAGTTCATCATCAGCAACAGCATTGGCATTCATCCACGCGCATTACTCGAGCCAGATGCGATTTCGGAAGATGTGCAGAGCGCGATTGATGAGCGCACCCGTGGCTATGCCACACCGGCGGAATTCTTTGTTGAGAAATTGCGCGAAGGCATTAGCAGTCTCGCCGCTGCTTTTGCCCCGCATCCTGTCATCGTGCGCCTTTCGGATTTCAAATCTAATGAATATGCGCATCTCATTGGAGGGAAAAATTTCGAGCCTACCGAAGAAAATCCCATGCTCGGTTTCCGTGGCGCCAGTCGCTATTTATCCAAAGACTTTGCTGGCTCGTTTGCGCTTGAGTGTCAGGCGCTCAAGGCAGTACGCGAAGACATGGGGCTCGACAACGTGCAAGTCATGGTGCCGTTCGTACGGACGCTGGATGAGGCACGCGAAGTCGTTGCGCTACTTGCAGACAACGGCTTACGTCGCAGCGAAGGCGTAAAGATCATCATGATGTGCGAGATTCCTGCGAATGTTTTGCTCGCAGAACAATTCCTCGAGCATTTCGATGGTTTCTCGATTGGATCCAATGACTTGACCCAGCTTACGCTCGGTGTCGACCGTGATTCAGGCTTGGTTGCTCATCGCTTTGATGAGCGCGACCCAGCCGTAATGAAACTACTCGCAGAAGCCATTGCCGCTTGCAAAAAAGCCGGAAAATATGTCGGCATATGTGGGCAGGCGCCCTCGGATCACCCCGAGCTTGCCGCATGGCTGATGCAACAAGGCATTGATAGCCTGTCTCTGAACCCCGACAGCGTACTGTCGACATGGTTACGGCTGAGCAAGACTTAGCCGCCGTCCATCAGAATTGCAGCCGACTCTGATGCAGCGACAAATTCACATGCCCTATTTACAAGGCTCACAAGTTTGTAGATAAAGGCGATTCAATCCACCCCGGAGGAGCGTCACAATGAAGAAACTAACCATGGTCTTATCATCACTGGCGCTCGCACTCAGCGCCAACATCGCCAGCGCAAACTGCGACCCTGGCGAACGAGTCGTAAAACTCTCACATGTCACCGGCGGCACTACACATCCCAAAGTGGTGGCGTCAAATAAGTTCGCCGAGCGCGTGAATGCTGAACTCAATGGCGTAATGTGCGTACAGGTATATCCAAGCAGCAGTCTGTTTGGTGACTCAAAAGAGCTCGAAGCGCTGCTTCTGGGGGATGTTCAGTTACTTGCACCCTCGCTCTCTAAATTCGGCTCGTACACTCCGAAATATGGTGTCTTCGACCTGCCCTTCATTTTCGAAGATATTGATGCTGCCATGCGCTTCACCCAATCCAAAACCGGTCAAAAGTTGCTGAACGCCATGGAAGATGTTGGCTTTGTAGGACTGGGTTACTGGATGTCCGGCATGAAGCATTTCTCCGCCAACAAACCTCTGCTTACTCCCAAGGATGCCAATGGACTCAAGTTCCGTGTACAAAACTCGGATGTTGCTAAAGCCATGATTGCGGCGATGGGCGCCTCTCCCCAGCCGATGGCCTTCAAGGAAGTCTACGGTGCACTACAAACTGGCGTTGTGGATGGACAGGAAAACACCTGGTCCAACATCTACACCAAGAAGTTCTTTGAAGTGCAAGACGGCACAACGGAGACCAATCATCAACTGCTAGCCTACCTCTTCATGACTTCGAAAGACTTCTTAAATAGCCTTGACGCGGATACCCGCACCAAGTTCATCAAGATCGCAAACGATGTTACGCAGGAAGCCAACAACTCCGTAAAAGACAAAGAGAATGCCAACCGCACCAACATCATCAATGCAGGCGGAACGATTCGCACCCTGTCGCCTGCGCAGCGTCAGCAATGGATCAACGCGATGAAGCCAGTTTGGAAGCAGTTTGAAGGTCAAATTGGTGCCGACATCATTCGTGACGCTGACGCATCCTAACGAAGCCAACAGGAGTGACGACGAAGCAGCCTCCGCGCTGCCTCGTCGTGTCTCGTAAATTTATATGACTGGCTATACGCCACATCTACTTCTGTTTGGATTTATTGCTGTACTCTTTATCTGGGAGCGGCTGTCGCCACGAACTGTTGAAAAACTTGAAGACAACCTACTGATCCTACTCATGGCGCTCCTGACACTGGTTTCTTTTGGCCAGGTCGTTGCACGCTATCTCTTCAATACCGGCTGGTCAGCTGCGCTGGAATTCACCATGGTGTTGTTCTCTTGGCTGATCTTGGTAGGCATGAGTTATGGCATTCGTCGCAGCACTCACCTTGGGGTCGATATTGTTCTGAAGCTGGTGCCACGCAGTATCGCCAAAGGGCTGGCCATCTTGGGTGCCGCCACAGGCCTGATCTATGGCCTTGTTTTGCTCGATGCTAGCGTTCTCCAGTCTGTAGGCATCGATTCTCGCTCTGGCGCAATCGAGTACTGGTCAAAGATGTACAAGATCAACATCGGCACAGAAGAGCTGCGCTGGCCCGAATTCATTCAGGAAACCTTCGGCGTCAAAGAGCGCGTTCAGCGCTGGCTTGTCCTGATAATCCTGCCAATTGGACTAGCATTGCTCGCTTTTCGCAGCCTACAAGCCATGATCGAGATTTATCGTGATGAACGTGATGCGGTGATCGCAGGACACGAGAGCGAAGACTTGGTCAACGAACATCGCGTTGAACCCAGCGAATCCCGTTAAGCTATGGAAGCCCTCTTCCTCTTTGGCATGGTATTCGTCTTCCTACTGGTGGGCGCGCCCGTCGGTCTCTCGCTTGGACTTTCATCGATTCTGTTCATCGCTCTGTTCACCGACGACTCGCTCTCGTCTATTGCGATCTCATTATTTGGAGTGGGAACGCATTACACCCTGCTTGCCATTCCCTTCTTCATTCTCGCCTCCAGTTTTATGTCGACCGGTGGCGTCGCGAAACGCCTGATTCGCTTCGCCATTGCCAGCGTAGGCCATCTTCGTGGTGGCATGGCGATGGCCTCTGTATTGGCATGCACCATGTTTGCCGCACTCTCTGGCTCCTCTCCTGCCACGGTGGTCGCCATTGGCACCATTGCCATCGCCGGCATGCGGCAAGTGGGCTACACCAAAGAATTTGCCTCTGGCGTCATTGCTAATGCCGGCACACTCGGCATTCTGATTCCACCTTCCATCGTTATGGTGGTCTATGCCGCGGCTGTCGATGTCTCAGTTGGGCGTATGTTCATCGCCGGCATCATTCCTGGCATTCTCGCCAGCCTGATGCTGATGTTGGCGATCTATGTGGTAGCTCGCTACAAGAAGCTAGGCTCAGAACCTTGGAAAGGGCTAAGCGAGCTGGCCACCGCCGCAAAGGATGCCTTCTGGGGACTGTTTTTAATCGTCATCATCATGGGCGGCATCTACGGCGGCGTGTTCACGCCAACCGAAGCGGCTGCGGCGGCCGCGGTTTATTCCGCCTTTGTTGCAGTTTTCATCTATCGCGACATGGGCCCATTCAAAAACGAACCCTGGATACGCAACACCGACAGCTCGGCCGCAGCAATTGGCTTCAAAGCAAGCGTATATGGCCTCAGCTTTTTCATGGTTGCACTGATTCTCATCTTCTTCGCGCTAGGGAAAAGCCAGGGAGATACCTTCCTCCTGCGCCTGCAAGGGACAGGGATCACTTCCGTTGTGCTGATGGCGATCTATTTGTTCTGGCGTGGCCGAACCGCAAACCCACTCCTCATGCTCTATCTTCTTTGGAAAGGTCTAAGCATTTGGGGGCGCAACCTTAGTCTAATGTCCCGCAGCTTCCTGCCCGCCATTGCAGGAGGTGAAACCAAAAGCGTGATCCTTGACGCGACCAAAACTACAGTGATGCTGATGTTCATCATCGCCAATGCCTTGATCTTTGCGCATACCCTATCTGCGGAGCGCATCCCTCAAGTGATTACCGAATGGATGCTGGGTGCTGGCTTTAACTGGTTCACCTTCCTCATCGCCGTGAACATCTTGCTGTTACTCGGTGGCCAGTTCATGGAGCCATCCGGGTTACTTCTAATCGTCGCGCCCGTCGTATTTCCGATCGCGATGGAGCTCGGAATCGACCCCATTCATCTTGGCATCATCATGGTGGTGAACATGGAAATCGGCATGATTACCCCGCCGATTGGACTGAACCTCTTCGTTACATCCGGAATTACAGGCATGAGCCTCGCACGTGTGGTCAAAGCCGCCATGCCTTTCGTGGCGGTGTTGTTTGTGTTCTTGATTCTTATCACCTACATACCCGCGCTGTCGACGTGGCTGCCCACCCTTGCGATGGGGCCCGAGATCATTACCAAATAGCGTTTTGCCCGGCTATGGCAGCTGCAGCGGCGTGCCCACTCAAAAAGGCAGCCTCAATGCGGCCATGAATACACCAGTCTCCGCATACGGTCATGCGCTGATCGAAATCAATAAAACAGGGTTCTGCGTCAACTCGTTTCTCAGCATTGGCGTAAAGCCAACGTTGCACATCAACATGCGTTGCCTGATGTACGATCGTTCCCGCCTGAATAGCAGTTTCGTGCAGTAAATGCTCAATGACCTGTGCGCGCGGCAAATCGACATTGGCTTCCGCCCAGCGATTGGTTGAATGCACTAATAGCGTTGGATCGGCATTACGCCCTGGTTTTGAGGCGTTCACCGAAATCCAACTGATGTCGGCTTCGTGGATCAATGCCGCATCAAACTCAAACGAAACAGGCTCATCAAAGCCCAGCATGAGCGAATAACAGGCCTGCATCTCAATTTTGGAGAGCAGGGATGAAAACGTCATACCGCCTGGCAGCAAGGCGCTTACCTGCGCAACAGGAATCGCCGAGATGAGCCAATCAAAACCGCTAAAGTTTTCGCCGCCCTCTACAGACAGCGACCAGCCAGAAGGGGTTTTCTCTACAGCTTGAATCTGTGTATTTCGACGAACAGCTAGACCCTGCGCAAGCGCCTTAGGAAACGCATTCATACTCGGCGTCCCCACGTAATGCGCGGGCTCATCGCTCCATTCACGTTCGCTCAAGACCCCGTGTTTATCGCGCTCTTGGAAGTGCCCCTTCCAGATCGCAACCACGCCTGTATCCAGATATGGTGCAATAAAATCGCGAAACACAGGCGTCTTCGCAGCAAAGAATTGTGCGCCATGATCAAAGAAAAAGGCTTCATGCTGACGTGTTGCAATACGCCCGCCGACCCCGCGCGACTTTTCAAAAACCACAACCTCATGCTGCTGCGACAAAGCGCGCGCAGCCGTTAGCCCCGCCATCCCTGCACCAATGATGGCGATTTTCATCGGGAGACTCTTGGGGATTTTCTGTGCGGTTTAGCGTGGCCGCATGTGCGGGAACAGTAAGACATCTCGGATTGAAGGTGAGTCCGTCAGCAACATCACTAAGCGATCAATCCCGATCCCCTCACCAGCGGTTGGCGGCATCCCATGCTCCAATGCAGTAACGTAATCAGCATCGAAATGCATCGCTTCGTCATCGCCCGCCTCTTTCTCTACGACTTGCTGACGGAAACGCTCGGCCTGATCTTCGTAGTCATTGAGCTCAGAAAAGCCATTCGCAATTTCGCGACCACCCACGAAGAACTCAAAACGATCGGTAACAAACGGGTCCGCATCATTACGTCGCGCCAAGGGCGAAACCTCAGCCGGGTAGGCGGTAATGAAGGTCGGGTCCTTGAGACGATGTTCGACAGTCTTCTCGAAGATCTCGATCTGCACCTTGCCTAAGCCATAACCATCCTTGAGCGGAATGCCCAGCCCCCTCGCCACCTCGCGCGCTTGGGTTGGATCGCTAATCTGCGATTCGCTTAGCTCCGGATTGAAGTGCAGGATGGAATCTTTCACCGTCATGCGCACAAACGGCTTGCCGAAATCGTAGGCGTCACCCTGGTAGGTTACCTGCGTTGTTCCCAACACTTTCACTGCGAGTTTACGTAATAAATCCTCGGTGAGATCCATCAGGTGGTGATAATCCTCATAGGCCTCATAGAACTCGAGCATGGTGAATTCTGGATTGTGGCGCGTTGATAGACCTTCATTGCGGAAGTTGCGGTTAATCTCATAAACCCGCTCAAAGCCACCCACCACAAGGCGCTTGAGATAAAGCTCAGGGGCAATGCGCAAGAACAATTGCATATCCAACGCATTGTGATGCGTTGCAAAGGGTCGCGCAGTCGCACCACCCGGGATGGCCTGCATCATCGGTGTTTCGACTTCGAGGAAGCTGCGCGCATTGAGGTAATCACGAATGAACTGCACCACCTGGGTGCGCACACGAAAAACCTTAGAGCTGACCTCGTTCATGATCAGATCGAGATAGCGCTGACGATAGCGCTGTTCGGTATCGGTTAGACCATGGAATTTCTCTGGCAATGGGCGCACCGACTTGGTCAGTAAGCGCAACGCATCGACCCGCACCGATAATTCACCGGTCTTGGTCTTCATCAACGTGCCTTCGCCACCCACGATGTCGCCTATATCCCAACCCTTAAATGCAGCATAGACATCTTCGCCAACGGCATCGCGCTGCACGAATAACTGAATCTTTCCGGTCATGTCTTGCACATGGGTGAAAGCTGCCTTACCCATGATGCGCTTGGCCATCATGCGCCCCGCCACCGCTACTCGACGCGGCTCGGCCTCAAGATCTTCAGCTGACTTCTCTGCATATTCCGCCAGAAGTTCGCCCGCCATGGCATCACGACGGAAATCATTCGGAAAGGCCTGACCCTGTTCGCGCAAGGCATCCAGCTTGCGTCGACGCTCGGCAATCAGCTTGTTTTCTTCGGCATCGCCACGCTCTGCAACCGTGTCCATATTTTCTTCTGACATAAGCTTTCCAATAAAAACTACAGGCCCTGCTTCAGGCTCTCTTGAATAAACGGATCCAGATTACCGTCGAGCACACCTTGGGTGTTCGAGATTTCAACACCGGTGCGCAAATCTTTAATGCGCGACTGATCTAACACATAAGAACGAATCTGACTGCCCCAGCCAATGTCAGATTTGGAGTCTTCTAACGCCTGCTTTTCTGCATTGCGCTTCTGCATCTCCATTTCATATAACTTGGCGCGCAACATATTCATAGCGTTGGCCTTGTTCTGATGCTGCGAACGCTCGGTCTGACAAGCCACCACAATGCCACTCGGAGCATGGGTGATGCGCACCGCGGAATCGGTAGTGTTTACGTGCTGACCGCCCGCACCTTGTGAACGGTAGGTATCGATCCGCAAATCGGCTGGATTGACATCAATCTCGAAGCTGTCATCCACCTCCGGATAAATAAACACCGACGAGAACGAGGTATGGCGACGATTACCGGAATCGAACGGCGATTTACGTACCAGGCGATGCACGCCGGTCTCGGTGCGAAGCCAGCCAAACGCATATTCACCTTCAAAACGAACCGAAGCACTCTTAATGCCGGCGACTTCCCCCGGGGAGACTTCGATCAATTCGGTCTTGAAGCCGCGTCGATCACCCCAACGCAGGTACATGCGCAACAGTATGTCGGCCCAATCCTGTGCTTCGGTGCCGCCGGAACCCGCTTGAATATCGAGATAGGCATTGGCCGCATCCATCTCGCCCGAGAACATACGACGGAATTCGAGGTTTTCGATTTGCTGTTCGGCTTGGCTTACATCGCTTTCGATGGAGTGCACCGTAGCCTGATCGCCTTCTTCAGCCGCCATCTCCGCCAGCTCACCCGCATCACCCAACATCGCACCCAGCTGGTCCAAGACCAGCACCACGTCTTCTAGACGCGAACGCTCACGGCCGAGTTCTTGTGCCCGCTCGGGGTTATTCCAAACATTAGGATCTTCGAGCTCGCGGATGATTTCATCGAGCTGGTCCTTCTTACCAGCGTAGTCAAAGATACCCCCTCAGAGCCTGATGGCGGCCCTGGAGGTCGGTGATGTCAGCGAGCAGTCGGTTGATTTCCATAGCGATGTGGTGATCCAAAAAGCCTGTTGTCACCGCCCCAAACGAGCGGCCCTAAAAAACCCGCAACTATACCGGCTCGGCGTATTCCACGCACAGCTGCAGCCGGTCGCGGCCCTGCCAATGATTCACATCAAGACGATAGGCTGCCTGTAGTTGTGTTGGGACCGGCCCCTGCAGTAGCTCGGCTGGCGGATTGAAGTGGATGGCCTCAAATCGCCCGCCCTCGCGGTGGGTCAACTGCCAGCGCAGGTGCTGGTCACCGACCACACGACGTTCGCTGACCTGAAACACATCGGCAAACACCGGCTCAGGAAAAGCCTGGCCCCAGGGGCCACCATCGCGCAGCGCCTGCGCCAGATCGAGACGCATCTCAACGGCGCCCAACGCACCATCCGTCCATACCACGCCCTCTAGATCCGCGGCATTCATCTGTGTCCGCACCACAGCATCAAACGCGCTGGCAAAGCCAGCAAACTGTGCGCGTGGCAAGGTCAGACCTGCAGCCATGGCATGCCCACCAAAACGCTCGATCATGTCGGGATGCCGCGCATTCAAGGTCGCCAACGCATCGCGCAAGTGCAGCCCAGGAATCGATCGCCCCGAGCCCTTCAGTAATCCGGGTTGAACCTCAGCAAACACAACCACTGGGCGATGAATTTGTTCTTTGACACGACCAGCGACGAGTCCAACCACACCCTCATGCCAGTCTTCTTGAAACAAACTCACGCCCCAGGGAAGGTCCTCATCGAGATGCAGCTTGCGCAAGGCCGCCTCCGCCTGCGTGCGCATGCGTTGTTCCACCCCACGTCGCTCATGATTGATCTGATCCAATTGTTGCGCATGCCAACGCGCTGCCTGTTCACTATCCGCAAGCAGGCATTCAACCCCAAGGCGCATGGAGTCTAGACGGCCCGCCGCATTAATCCGCGGCCCGACGGTAAAGCCGAGATCACTGGCCACGAGGCGTGCCGCATCGCGCTTACCCACCTCAAGCAATGCACGAATCCCTGCACGTGCCTGACCACGCCGAATGCGCGCAATCCCTTGCGCCACCAGAATGCGATTGACGCGATCCAGCGGGACCAAATCCGCAACTGTGCCCAAGGCCACCAGATCCAACCAATCGGCTAGATTCGGTTCGGGATGGGTGGAAAACCATCCGCGCTCACGCAATGCAGCGCGCAAGCCTAGCAAGACGTAAAACGCCACACCAACTCCAGCCAGGGCCTTGCTCGGAAAGTTATCACCCGACTGATTCGGATTCACCAAAGCCTCAGCCATAGGTACGGTATCGCCTGGCAAATGATGATCGGTAATCAACACCTTGAACCCCAGCGCTTGCGCATGGGCCACACCCGCATGGCTAGAGATGCCGTTATCGACAGTTATCAGCAAAGCGCCATGTGGGTCTTGCAGGGTTGCAGCAGCGGCCTCCGCAACGTTGGGCGATAAGCCATAGCCATCGCGGGCACGATCCGGCACCACAAATTGAACCTCGTCTGCACCCAACGCTTGCAGAGCCGAAACCATCAGTGCGCAGCTGGTTGCGCCATCGGCATCAAAGTCAGCAACGATGACGATGCTTTGTTTTTGTTCAAGTGCTTCAACTAGCAAGCCGACTGCTTCCGTCATGCCACGTAGACCCTGTGGTGATGGCAAGCGCTGCAGGCTTAGATCTAAGTCAGTGGAATCCAGAATGCCGCGCGCAGCATAAATCTTAGCCAAACGCACGGGGACCGACCCAGCCAGCACATCGGCCTGAGAAGGAACCTCACGCTGACATACTTGGCGTTTCATTCGATCTCCATCACAAACGGCGCACGCTTTGCTTGGCGGCGACGCCAAAACTTCCAAACGTCTTTTTTCTGCCAAACCCAACTTCCCGCGTCGGAGCACAAGCGCAAAACTTCGGCATCACGCATCTCCGCTTCAATCTGCTCAAGTGCATGCGCCTCATTCATCCAACTCAAATGCTGATCCTGAAGGGACATACATTCAGCTGGCGTAGACCATCCCCACAACCACACTCCATTCAAGGTCATATGTCCTTTTTGAATACGCTGTTGATTCACTTCTGCATGATGCAGTTCGATCTGAATCTCACTGATCAACTGCCGCCACAAACGACCAACCTCACCCTTGGGCATCGCCTCATCCAAGGGCATTCCTTGTGCACGCTGTGGATCCGTAAAGCTCGTTGCCGTAGTTGCGTCTGTAACGGCGTGCGAGGCTGGCACACTTAACAACCAATGCCGCCCCTGTGCGAATAACAACTGCATGCTTTGTGCGGCAAAGACAGGACGACAACAGTCAAGCAAGCGCTGGGCCTCATCAGCATGTACGCCATCCATTCCATCTGGAAAGACCAAGCGCACGCGATTCAAATCGGGATAGAGATGTATGAGATCGACTGCAAGCAAGTAATGCTCAGGCGGAAGGATCACGCCCGCGGCTAGCGCACGAATCGCGGCCATGGGTAATTCAGTAGACAGATTACCGCAGGCCAGACGCTGCCTCAGCGCCTCCGGCAAAGTCGGAAGCTGCGCAAACAGGTTGGGGTGATACAGCGTGGCCGCGTGCGGCACGAACGCTCCGTTGCGCTTACGCGCGCGTGTTGCCGAGGATGGCCTCGCGAACCGCGTCGAGGGTGGCGGGAACCGTAATCACCGGACACGTCGACTGCTTGATCGCAGTGTCTGGGTCCTTCAGGCCATGTCCGGTCAGGGTGCAAACGACGCTGGAACCGGCCGGAATCTTGCCGGACTGTAGGTCGCGTAAAGCGCCCGCAACGGAGGTTGCAGAAGCAGGTTCACAGAACACGCCTTCTTTCTCCGCCAGCAATTTTTGCGCAACTAAGATTTCTTCGTCCGTGCATTCATCAAACCAGCCCTTGGATTCGTCCATGACCTTCCAAGCCTTGTCCCAAGACTGTGGATGCCCAATACGAATGGCAGTGGCAATGGTTTCTGGATTGTCGACCATCTCACCACGAATGAACGGCGCCGAGCCTGCAGCCTGATAGCCCACCATCTGCGGCCGCTTGCCGCTCTTGCCCTGGCCATAAGCACAACCAGATTCACCCTCACAGAATGCACAAGCGTTGGTCGCATGCTCGCCGGGTTTGGTGGTCAGTTCACAGTAGCCAATCCAATGCGCGGTGATATTGCCCGCATTGCCAACCGGCAAACAATGAAAATCCGGCGCATCGCCGAGCTCTTCAACGATTTCAAAAGCTGCCGTCTTCTGCCCCTGCAGACGATACGGATTGATGGAATTCACAATGGTCACAGGTGCATGGTCCGCAACTTCCTTCACCAAGCGCATACCATCGTCGAAGTTGCCTTGAATCTGAATTACAACAGCGCCGTGCATCATCGCCTGCGCCAACTTGCCCATGGCAATCTTGCCATCCGGGATCAACACAAAGGCCGTAATCCCTGCGCGTGCAGCATAGGCCGCCGCGGCCGCCGAGGTATTTCCGGTCGAAGCACAAATGATCGCCTTGCTACCTTCTTCAACCGCCTTGGTCACGGCCATACACATCCCGCGATCTTTGAAGGAACCGGTCGGATTCAAACCTTCATACTTCACATAAAGCTTAGCATCCAAACCGAGCGCGGCAGGAATGTTCTGCAAGTGAATTAGTGGTGTATTGCCTTCACCCAAACTAATGATCGGGGTCGATTCAGAAATCGGCAGATACTTACGATACTTTTCAATCAATCCGGTATAACGCACAGTCAAACTCTCATCAGTTTGGGCATCGCCCATTCAAAAATAAATTACGCCAAGCTTTCGACACGGATGCGCATGAGCGGCGCTTGCACACTACTCAGTGCCTCCATAGCCGCGATCGCGCGGTTCATTGCACCTTCACGTGTGCAATGGGTCAACAGGATCACCGGGACCGTATCCGCGTCGCTGAGGTCATCTTTCTGGATCAGTGCCTCAATGCTGATGTTCTGTTCCGCCAAGATGCTGGTTACATCTGCGAGCACACCAGCCTTATCCAAGACCTCCAGACGAAGGTAATAAGCGGTTTCGATGTCTTCGATATCAAGGATCGGCAAGTCTTGTAGCGCATCCGGCTGGAACGCAAGATGCGGAACCCGATTGTTCGGATCTGAAGTCAAGGCACGCACCACGTCCACCGTATCCGCCAAGACCGCCGACGCTGTTGGTTCATCACCGGCGCCCGCGCCGTAATACAAAGTCGGCCCAACCGCATCACCGCGCACCAGGACGGCGTTCATCACACCATCGACATTTGCAATCAGGCGACGCTGCGGAATCAAGGTTGGGTGCACACGCAACTCCACACCCTGCTCGGTGCGACGTGCGACGCCCAAATGTTTGATGCGATAGCCAAGCTCAGTGGCATACGCCACGTCTTCTGGCGCAATCTTGCTAATGCCTTCGGTGTAGGCACGTTCAAATTGCAACGGAATCCCAAATGCAATGGAAGCGAGAATGGTCAGCTTATGTGCCGCATCGATTCCCTCCACATCGAAAGTCGGATCGGCTTCGGCATAACCCAAAGCCTGCGCTTCAGCCAATACGTCCTCAAACGCGCGCCCCTTGTCGCGCATCTCGGTCAGAATAAAGTTGCCGGTACCATTGATGATGCCCGCCAGCCACTCAATCCGATTCGCAGAAAGCCCTTCACGAATCGCCTTGATGATCGGAATACCACCACCAACAGCGGCCTCGAACGCAACCACAACACCCTTGTCTTGCGCCAACTTGAACAACTCATTGCCATGGGTCGCAATCAAGGCCTTGTTCGCCGTTACCACATGCTTGCCGGCGGTCACTGCCGCAAACACACATTCACGCGCCAGCCCAGTGCCGCCCATTAGTTCCAGAACGATTTCAACTTCTGGATCCTGTGCGACCACCATCGGATCATCGGTCAGACGAATGCCGTCGGTGGCGCAGGCACGCGCACGCTGCAAATCACGCACCGCCGCTGCAACGACCTGAATCTCACGCCCTGCACGACGGGTAATCTCATCCAGATTGCGGCGCAATACATTGACCGCACCGCAACCAACGGTGCCCAAACCCAAAATTCCAACCTTCACCGGATTCATACGTCACTATCCATTTGCATCAAACCATCACGGCGGAACATGTCGCGAATGCCGCGAATCGCCTGACGGGTACGATGTTCATTTTCAATCAAGCCAAAGCGCACAAAGCCGTCCCCATATTCACCAAAACCAATACCAGGGGAAACCGCAACCTTGGCCTCAGCCAACAATTTCTTAGAGAACTCGAGGGAACCGAGCTCGCGATACGGCTCTGGAATCGGCGCCCATACGAACATGGTGGCCTTCGGCGGCGTAACCGACCAACCAATACTGTTCAAGCCTTGGCAGAGCACATCGCGACGCACGCGATACATTTCTGAGATCTCAGATACACAATCCTGTGGGCCTTCAAGCGCGGCAATTGCCGCAACCTGAATTGGAGTAAACATGCCGTAATCCAGATACGACTTGATCCGCGATAACGCAGCGACCAAGGTCGGATTGCCCACCATGAAGCCCACACGCCATCCCGGCATGTTGTAGCTCTTGGACAAAGTAAAGAATTCGACGGCGATGTCTTTCGCACCTGGGACCTGCAGTACCGACGGCGCCACATAACCATCAAAAGCGATATCAGCGTAGGCGAGATCATGCACCACCCAGATCCCATGCTCGCGGGCGATCTCGATCACACGCTCAAAGAAGTCCAACTCAACACAATCCGTGGTCGGATTCCCCGGAAAGTTCAATACCAAGAACTTGGGCTTTGGCCAGGAATCGCGAATCGCTTTTTCCAACTCGGCAAAGAAATCCACGCCCGGCAATAAGGGCACATGACGCACATCGGCGCCGGCGATGATGAAGCCATACGGATGGATCGGATAGGCTGGGTTCGGCACCAACACCGAATCGCCGGGGCCAACGGTCGCGAGCGCGAAATGCGCAAGGCCCTCTTTCGAGCCAATCGTCACAATCGCTTCGCTGTCCGGGTCAATTTCAACGTCGTAACGATTCTTGTACCACGTACTGATCGCACGACGCAGACGGGGAATCCCCTTGGACATAGAGTAACGATGCGTATCGCCACGCTGCGCCGCCTCACACAGCTTATCCACGATGTGCTGCGGCGTCGGCTGGTCCGGATTACCCATGCCAAAATCGATAATGTCCTCACCACGCGCTCGCGCTTTCGCCTTCAATTCATTGACGATAGCAAAAACGTAGGGGGGTAAGCGCTGAATACGCTGGAACTGATCGTTAGGTTGCACGGTGGACCTGCGGCAGAATTCCGTAGAAATAAAGTGCGTAAGTCTATTCGTTTCGGAGCAAAAATCCCATGCCGGTCCCTCCCCGCTGGCGCTAGAATGCGGCCATGCAGCTCAATCTCGAGAACGCCCACAACCCGCTCCGGATCCAGCGCTACGACCGCGGCGAAATCCAGCTGGCGGACATCACCTATCGCAACAGCCTGCTTCTGCTGCCAGACCTTCCTCGCCCGCAGAACTGGGCGCTAACCGACATCAGCGCGCTACGCCCGGAAGACTGCGCCCCGTTCCTTGAACAACGCCCAGAAATCGTCCTACTCGGCAGCGGTGCGGTGCACCGTTTCCCACACAACGACGTCCTACGCTTCTTCCAGCAACACCAGATTGGGCTGGAAGTCATGGAAACGGGTGCCGCCTGCCGCACCTGGAATGTCCTGCTAAATGAAGAGCGGGCGGCCTGTGCCGGCTTGATTCAGATCTAAAACCAACAAAAAACCCGGCCAAAGCCGGGTTTTCAGTGGCTGATAATAAATCCTCAGCGCTTACCGAGGTAGCGCAACGGATCAACGGCCTTGCCGTCGACCCGCACCTCAAAGTGCAAACGCACACGATCGGTGCCGGTCTTGCCCATCTCGGCAATCTTCTGTCCGACCTTCACTGCATCTCCTTCTTTAACCAAGATCTTGGCGTTGTGCGCATAGGCGGTGAGGACATGCTCATCATGCTTGACGATAACAAGGTTGCCGTAACGCACTAGGTTTGAACCACTGTAGACCACCTGCCCTGGCGCGACCGCATTGATTGGATCGCCTTCCTTGCCGAACAAATCAATTCCCTTACCGCTCTTTTGCACCTGGCGCGTACCACTCGGCCACGGCCAACTCCCTTTGCCGGCAACTGTGCGAGCGGGTGTCGATTGGGATGGACGCGAAGTTGTCGCGGGTTTGGTGGCGCGCGCTGTCGGTGTCGTAGATCCGGTCACATCACCACGCAAACGCAGGGTCTGGCCAACCTTCAAGGTGTACGGCTTCTTTAGGCTATTCCAACGCGCGAGATCCTGCCACGCCAAGCCAAAACGCTCGGCAATTTTGCTGAGAAAATCGCCGCGCTGCACGACATAAGTGTCTGGCACACTGCTCGCGATGCTTGGCGCTAGGTCTAACGTTTCCGTTTGCGGCTGAGCCTGCGAGCTTCCATGCAGACGCAAAATCTGCCCGGGATAAATGACGCCATTGCGACCAATGTCGTTCCAATCGGCCAGATTGCGCCAATCCAGATCAAATTCCATGGCGATCAAATACAGGCTATCGCCACGCCGCACCTTGTAGGTCTCCGGCGCCTCATTGGCCGGGCGCGCGGCATTCAGAACCGGCAAGCTACGCGGATCGGCAGCAGAACAACCGACCAAAATTATCACGGCAATCGCCCACGCACCCGCACGCAAACCATTTCTTTGTCTTTGTCTCATGTCGCTGCCACCGCAATACCAATGCCAATTGCCAAAACGACTACCGACCAGCCAATCCGCTCCATCCACGCTTCTTCCAGTGCTGCAATGCGTGGGCCGCCCCAACGCATCAGCGCCGCCACCAAAAAAAAGCGTCCGCCACGGCCAACCATTGAAGCCAACACAAAGGGCAATAAGGGCATCGCTAAGCTGCCCGCCGTGATGGTAAAAATCTTGTAAGGAATTGGCGTAAAGCCGGCGAGAAACACAATCCATATGCCCCAGTGCCGGAAATCCGCCACAGCAGATTCATAGGCAGGCAAATACCCTAAGCGCTCAATCCAAGGCAGCAAAGCCTCCAAGGCCCACACACCCAACAGCCACCCCAACACGCCACCCAACACCGAGGCAATTGTGGTCAGCAAGGCCAGCCACCATGCGCGCTGCGGACGCGCTAAGGTCATGGGAATCAACATCACATCCGGTGGCACTGGAAAGAAACTCGACTCCGCCACGCTCAAACCAAACAAATAACGTTCAGCATGACGATGCTGGGCCCACTGCAAACTGCGTTTGTAGAGTGTGCTAAACAACGCCATGGCTATTGCGTTCCGGCGCGCAGCGGCACAAAGCGCACAGCTTCCAAGACTCGACTCGGAAACTCATCACCCTCACGCCGCACCTCAACCAACTCTTGTGTCGCGCCCTGCTTACCGACCGGCACAATCAAACGCCCCCCTTCTTTGAGTTGTTGAGCGAGTGCGCGCGGCACCCCCGGCGGTGCGGCAGTGACCAAGA
This sequence comes from uncultured Piscirickettsiaceae bacterium, assembly GCA_964654355.1. GTDB lineage: Bacteria > Pseudomonadota > Gammaproteobacteria > CAZZIQ01. The sequence goes on along the minus strand of CAZZIQ010000001.1, from coordinate 10,068 downwards.
TACCGTCATAGGGTGCAAAGTCGGGCCAACCGACCCGGCCATCATCCAGCTTCAAACGCACGTTGCGAATGCCGAGCTGTTGAAAGCGCTGGCGCGCCAATTGATGCAGCGCATCAATGCGCTCAATCGAAAATACCTCGCGCGCGACCCGCGACAGAATGGCAGCCTGATAACCCGAGCCGGTGCCAATTTCGAGCACACGACCCAGCGCATGACGCCCACCCAGCAAGGCTTCGGTCATGCGCGCAACGATGTACGGTTGTGAAATGGTTTGGCCATGGCCGATGGGCAAAGCATCGTTATCATAGGCCCGATGCCACAGGGCTTCTTCGACAAACTCATGCCGCGGCACCGTGCGAATCGCATCCAACACATCGAGACTGGTAATGCCTTGTTGCTCGAGCTCTTCTACGAGGCGCTCACGCATGCGCGGTGAGGTCACGCCATAACCACTCACGCAAGATTCTCCAGCCATCCACCCACATCACCGAGCAAGCGATGATGGGTGAGGTCAGCTTGCAGTGGCGTCACCGAGACCCAACCTTCACGCACCGCATGAAAGTCAGTGCCCTCGCCTGCATCTTGCTCACCGCCGGCAGGGCCGACCCAATATACCGTCTTGCCACGTGGATCCAGCATGGGCACGGCCGCTTCGGCTTTATGCCGATGGCCCAGACGCGTCGCCCGAAAACCACGTAGCTGCGACCATGGCAAATCCGGAATGTTTACGTTTAAAACCGTGTTGGCTTTGAGTGGCTGCGCACGCATGCCGCGCACCAAGTGCGCAGCAACCTTGGCTCCGGTGGCGTAATGCTGAGGATCATGCGACGCCATCGACAGAGCAATGGCAGGCAAACCAAGGAAGCGGCCCTCAAGAGCGGCAGCAACCGTGCCGGAATAGAGCACGTCATCGCCTAAGTTTGCGCCCGCATTGATGCCGGAAACCACCAAATCGGGCTCCTCATCCAACACGCCGGTGATCGCGAGATGCACACAGTCGGTGGGGGTTCCTTCCACCCGCCAAAAGCCATTATCGGCACGGCTGAGCCGCACCGGCAGTTCCAGCGTCAAGGAATTACTTGCGCCGCTGCGATTGCGATCGGGCGCGAACACGGTGCACTCCGCCAACGGCTGCAATGCATCCACGAGCGCTCGAATGCCCGGAGCCAAATAACCGTCGTCGTTACTCACAAGGATGTGCATGAAGACAAAGAAACCTTTAGAGAAAACCAGAAAAAACCAAAGGGAAAAGTACCAAAAAAAGGGGGCCAAGGCCCCCTTTTTTCGCCGCAATCAGCCAAGGGCTTATGCAGCCTCGCCCTCGAGCACCGCCTTCATGCTTAGGCGCACACGACCCTGACGGTCGACTTCCAGCACCTTAACCTTAACGGTGTCACCAACATTGAGGTGATCGCCCACATTCTCCACACGCTCGTTGGAAATCTGCGAGATGTGCACCAGACCATCTTTGCCCGGCAGGAACGAAACAAACGCACCGAAGTCCATCAACTTCACAACCTTGCCTTCGTAGATCTTGCCCACTTCGACTTCGGCCACGATATCTTCAACACGCTTTTTCGCCGCTTCACCGGCAACCGAATCTGTTGCAGCGATCTTGATGTTGCCATCGTCATCGATCTCGATGGTGGTTCCGGTATCTTCCTGAATGGAACGAATAGTAACGCCACCCTTACCGATGACATCACGAATCTTCTCCGGATCAATCTTCATAGTGATGAAGCGTGGTGCATGCGCAGAGACTTCTTGTCGCGGCGCCGCAATCGCCTTGTTCATTTCACCCAAGATGTACAGGCGCGCAGCACGGGCTTTTTCCAAGGCGATTTCCATAATTTCACGGGTAATACCCTGAATCTTGATGTCCATCTGCAACGCAGTTACACCACTTTCAGAACCCGCCACCTTGAAGTCCATATCACCGAGGTGATCTTCATCACCGAGGATATCGGTTAGAACCGCAAATTGATCGCCATCCTTAATCAGACCCATCGCGATACCTGCCACCTGCGCCTTCAGCGGAACACCAGCGTCCATCATGGACAACGAGCTGCCACACACAGAGGCCATAGAGCTCGACCCATTGGATTCGGTAATCTCAGAAACGACACGCAGGGTGTAGGGGAATTGATTACCCTTCGGCACCACCGCTTGCACGCCACGCATAGCGAGCTTGCCATGCCCCACTTCACGACGACCCGGACTACCCACACGGCCAGTCTCACCAACGGAGAACGGCGGGAAGTTGTACTGCAGCATGAAGCGCTCGGTGGATTTACCTTCCAGCGCATCCACAACCAGCGCATCACGCTCGGTGCCGAGCGTGGTCACAACCAAGGCCTGAGTTTCACCACGGGTGAACAAGGCAGAGCCATGGGCACGCGGCAAAACGCCGGTGCGCACACTAATCGGACGCACGGTGTCGTTATCACGACCATCGATACGCGGCTGTGCTTCCAAAATGCGGCCACGCACAATCTTCTTTTCCAGCTTGTGGATGGCGGCCATTACGGTCGCTTCATCCCACGGGCCGTCGGCAGTCACCACCTTGGCAGCGATGTCTTTACGCGCAGCGTCGAGCTGGTTGTAGCGCGCCATCTTGTCCGCAACCTGATACCCCGCAACCAGCGCGGCTTCGCCTGCTGCTTTCACAGCATCAGCCAGCGCCGTATCTTCAGCCGGCGGCGTCCATTCCCATGCTGGCTTACCAATTTCGGCCGCCAACTCACGAATCGCCTTAATCACCACCTGCAGTTGCTCATGACCAAACAGCACCGCACCCAACATGACCTCTTCCGACAGCATGTTGGCTTCAGATTCCACCATCAGAACCGCATCCTCGGTACCCGCCACCGACAACAGCAGGTCGGTGTTGTTCTTGTCTTTAATGCTCGGGTTCAGAATGTATTCGCCATTGCGATAACCGACCTGTGCAGCGCCAATCGGACCATTGAACGGCAGACCGGAAATCGCCAGGGCTGCAGAAGCACCAATCATTGCCGGGATTTCAGTGTCAGTTTCTTTGTCATAAGACTTTACCGTCGCAATAATCTGCACTTCGTTGGTAAAGCCCTTCGGGAATAGCGGACGCAACGGACGATCGATCAAGCGTGAAATCAAGGTTTCGCGTTCACTTGGACGACCTTCGCGACGGAAGAAACTACCCGGAATGGTGCCGACAGCGTAGAACTTCTCTTGATAGTTCACGGTCATCGGGAAGAAGTCACGGCCTTCTTGCGCATCCTTCTCTGCGACAACGGTCACGAGCACAACGGTCTCACCCATGGTGACCACTACTGCGCCTGTGGCCTGACGCGCAATCTCACCGGTTTCTAAGGTGACGGTCTGGTTACCAAACTGGAAGCTTTTCTTGATCGAATTCACTGTCAAATCCTAGCTGTCGAAGTTACGCCGACACGGCGCCTGAAAATGAAACGGGCCACCCGAAGGCGGCCCGTCGATATGTCGAACTTAGCGACGCAGGCCCAGCTCACCAATGAGCTGAACGTAGCGGCCATGATCTTTGCGATTGAGGTAGTCCAGCAGCTTACGGCGCTGGTTCACCATGCGCAGCAGACCCTGACGAGAGTGGTGATCCTTCTTATTGGCTTTGAAGTGACCGGTCAGGTCATTAATGCGCGCAGTCAGGAGAGCTACCTGCACTTCGGGAGAGCCGGTGTCGCGGTCGCCGCGGCCAAACTTGCCCAGAATGTCTTTCTTCTGTTCTAGAGTAATCATGTTGTTTCCAAATCAAATGTGGTGCGGAACCATGGCCTTGCAGTCGAATGATCGCTGCGATCCGTCCCTGCCCGCATCTGCGGGGACCGGATCCTGAGCCCCAAAAGAGCGCGTATTCTAGCGGGCCACCGTAGGCGGAACAACCATATACCGATCTACCGATCAATCTTGATCAGCGTCTTGAGCACGCAGGCGCTGCGGCGCAACCCGCCCTTCGCGATCAATGCGGCCCAGTCCAAAAAAACAGCCTGTGGCGTCGTAGAGACGCACACTGCCATGGGTCGGGGCGCCGTCCACCCGCATGGCCTGGCCCTGACGCAGATAAAAACTACTATCGGCATCTAGACTCAGCGCCGGGAAATGCAGCAACGCTTGATCGACTGGCAACAAAGCTGCGTCCATCTCAGCGAAGGCCTTCGCACCCACCCAAGCTTCCAGTTGTGCAAACGGAACCATCTCACCCTCTAAACCCGCCACATGGGTCCGCCGCAATGCCGTTAAATACGCACCGACACCTAAGGCATGGCCAATGTCCTCGACCAGGGTTCGAATGTAGGTGCCCTTGGAACAGCGCACATCCAGAGCCCACTCCGCACCCTGCCAGGAAATCTGCTCGAGCGCGTAGATTGTCACTTCGCGGGCCTCTCGCTCGACCTCGACGCCCTTGCGCGCCAACTTATACAAGGGCTGTCCATCTTTCTTAACGGCGGAATGCATCGGCGGGATTTGCGCAATCTCGCCACGAAATTGCGCAAGCACTTGATCCAAGTCGGCTTGCGTCAGATGTGATGGGTCGCATTGCTCGATTACCTCACCCTCAGCATCGCCAGTGGTCGAGCGCATCCCCAAGCGGCAGGTAGCGCGATACGACTTATCCGCATCGAGAAGATAACTACTGAACTTGGTCGCCTCGCCAAAACAAATCGGCAAGACGCCCGTAGCGAGCGGATCGAGACTGCCGGTATGACCTGCTTTTGCTGCTTGGTAAAGACGCTTGACCTGCTGTAAGGCCTGGTTCGAACTCAAACCCAGTGGCTTATCCAACAAAAGAATGCCGTCAATGGGACGGCCTCGGCGCTTACGACGACTCATGCGTCTTCGGAACCTTGCGAGTCGTTTGTTTCGTCCTGCACCAAATCACGCAAGAGGTGATCCATGCGGCTGCCATAGGCAACCGAGTCATCATGCACAAAGGTGAGTAAAGGGGATTTACGTAGGCGCAGACTCTGCGCACAGGCATGGCGCAACTCATGCGTAATATCACGCAGCGCATCACCTGCTTCTTGCTGCAATGGCTTGTCTGCTTCGGACTCGGCACCCAGCACCGTGTAATACACGCGCGCCACGGAGAGATCAGCAGAGATTTTTACCGCAGTAAAAGTGATCCGGCTCAGCAAAGGCGACACAAAATTACGCTGCAATTGCAGCGCTAACTCACGCCGCACCTGCTCCGCAATCCGGCGCGTACGCGTTGATGAGGAATGCATGACGATCAGGAATGTAGATTAGATCTGACGCTTCACCTGCGTGCGCTCGTAGACCTCGATCTGGTCGCCTGGTTTGACGTCGTTGTAGTTCTTCACCGCAATACCACACTCGGTACCGGAACGAACTTCGCTAACGTCATCCTTGAAGCGACGCAGTGACTCCAACTCACCTTCGTAAATCACGACATTGTCACGCAGCACACGAATCGGGTTGCTACGCTTGACCGTCCCATCCACGACCATACAGCCGGCGACGGCACCAAACTTCGGCGAACGGAATACATCGCGCACTTCAGCCAGACCAATAATTTCTTCCTTGAACTCTGGCTCTAGGAGACCGGACATCGCGCCACGAATATCATCAATCAATTCATAGATGATGCTGTAGTAATGCAACGGCACTTCTTCGCGTTCGATGAGTTTCTTCGCCGTCGCATCTGCACGCACGTTAAAACCAATCAACATTGCGTTAGATGCAATTGCCAAATTCACATCGGATTCGTTGATCCCGCCAACGCCGGAGGACACAACCGAAACCTTGACCTCATCTGTTGAGAGCTTCTGTAACGACTCAGAAATCGCCTCTGCAGAACCATGGACATCGGCCTTGATAACAACATTAACCGCCTTAGCTTCAGCGCTGGCTTCACTGCCCATCTGGTCAAACATGCGTTCCAGCGTGGCCTGCTTCTGCCGCGCCAATTTGAGATCGCGATATTTTGCCTGGCGGTATTCAGCGATCTCCTTCGCCTTTCGCTCGTTCTCAACCACGATTGCTTCGTCACCAGCTTCAGGTGCTCCGGACAAACCAAGCACTTCAACCGGCGTTGATGGACCTGCCGATTCCAGCATCTCACCACGTTCGTTCATCATCGAACGCACTCGACCGTACTCGCGGCCGGCCAGGAGCATGTCGCCCTTACGCAAGGTGCCAGACTGAATGATGACACTGGCAACTACACCACGCCCCTTGTCAACGCGCGCCTCAATAACACTGCCTTGCGCAGGCGCATCAGAAACTGCGCGCAATTCCAAAACTTCGGCTTGCAACAAAATGGCATCCAACAGCGTGTCGACGCCTTCACCGGTATGCGCGGAAACGTTCACAAACTGTGTGCCACCACCCCACTCTTCCGAAATCACATCATGCTGTGCCAACTCAGAACGTACGCGCTCCGGGTCAGCATCCGGCTTATCAATCTTGTTTACCGCAATAATCAACGGCACATCACCGGCCTTAGCATGTTGTACTGCCTCCAAGGTCTGTGGCATCACGCCATCGTCGGCGGCAACGACAAGAATCACGATGTCCGTAACCTTGGCACCACGTGCACGCATTGCCGTGAACGCAGCGTGGCCCGGGGTATCAAGGAAGGTGATCTCACCATGATCGGTATGCACTTGATAGGCACCGATATGCTGAGTGATCCCACCCGCTTCACCTGATGCAACCTTGGCTTTGCGAATGTAATCCAGCAACGAGGTCTTACCATGGTCAACGTGGCCCATGATGGTGACCACCGCTGAACGTGGAATACCTTCGCCTTCAGCGGCCTTCATAGCGGCGAGCACTTCCTGCTCAACCGCACCCTCCTGAATCAGCACTGGCTTATGGCCCATTTCTTCGACCACAATCGAAGCCGTGTCCTGGTCCAAGGTTTCATTGATCGTCACCATGCTACCCATGCGCATCATGGCCTTAATTACTTCACCCGCCTTCACCGACATCTTCTGCGCGAGCGCACCGACCGTGACACTTTCCGGGATTTCAACATCGCGCACGACCGGCGCAGTCGGCATGGTGAAGCCATGCTCACCTGAACCGGTTTGCGCAGGCTGTGAACGGCGTGAGGTCTTCTTCGAACGCTTACGCCGATCGCCTGCCTCTACATGTAATTCCTTACGGCCATAACGCGTTTCACGACTGTCATCGCTGCGCTCACGACCCTTCTTACCGGGACGCGCGCCCGGCTTATCTGCGCGTGCAGCCGGCGCCTGTTGACGATCCGCTTCTGCACGCTTAGCGTCTTCAGCTGCCTTCTTCAGCGCCTCTTCTTCGCGCTTACGTGCTTCTTCTTTTTCACGCGCCTCTTGTTCGCGACGCTCTTCCATCAGGCGGCGACGCTCTTCTTCCAGACGCGCCTGCTCAGCTTGCTCAGCTTCACGCTTGGCACGATCGGCTTCAAGATTGGCACGCAAATCTTCCGGCTTGCCTACTTCCTCTGCTTTAGCAACAGATTCACCCGGCTTGACGACCGTACGCTTGCGACGCACTTCAACATTCACACTGCGTGCTGCAGCCCCGGTTGCACCAGTCTTCAACGTCGTCGTGGTTTTGCGCTTCAGCGTAATCTTGCGACCACCCGCTTTCGGCGCATCACCCTCACCATGACTTTCACGCAAATATTTCAGTAGGGTCTGTTTTTCCGTGTCAGACACCGCATCATCGGGGCTGCGCTTGTCCACACCCGCCCGCTCGAGCTGCTCGAGCAGACGATCGACGGGCGTCCCGACGACCTCGGCAAGCTGTTTAACCGTAACCTCTGACATGCCTGTTCCCTCCCGGACGCGTTACTTCGCGCCGGCTTCCTCAGATTCTTCGAACCAGATTTCGCGCGCTTTCATGATCAACGCGGATGCGCGCTCTTCACCCAGCTCGGCCAAGTCTTCGATATCCATCAGATCATCGGTCGCTTGTTCCGCTAGATCTTCGCGCGTCACGATACCATTCGCAGACAATATGAAAGCTGTACGCTCATCCATGCCTTCCATGTTGAGCAGATCATCCGCTGGCTGCGCGCCTTCAAGCTTTTCTTCCTGTGCAATCGCCTGAGTCAACAACACATCGCGTGCACGATCGCGCAGCTCTTTGACGATGTCAGCGTCGAACTCATCGATCTGCACCATTTCTTCTTCCGGCACATAGGCGACTTCTTCAATACTAGAGAAGCCTTCTTGAACCAGAATCAAGGCAACATCTTCATCCACATCCAGCGCCTGCATAAAGGTACGCTGCAGATCAGCCGTTTCTGCTTCGGTCTTCGCTTCGAAGTCCTCTTCGCTCATCACATTGAGCGTCCAACCACTCAACTCACTTGCGAGTCGAACGTTCTGACCGCCGCGACCAATTGCCTTTGACAGCTGATCTTCTGCAACAGCGAGGTCCATGCTGTGCGAGTCTTCATCCATCACGATGGAAGCGACCTCGGCCGGCGCCATTGCATTAATCACGAACTGCGCGGGGTTGTCGTCCCACATGATGATGTCGACACGCTCGCCAGCCAGCTCATTGGAAACCGCCTGTACACGTGAACCACGCATACCGACGCATGCACCCACCGGATCAATGCGACGATCATGGCTACGCACTGCAATCTTGGCGCGCGAACCAGGATCACGTGCCGCAGCAAGCAACTCGATCAGGCCTTCACCGATTTCCGGAACTTCAATCCGGAATAGCTCGATAAGAAGCTCCGGGCGCGTACGTGACAAGAACAACATCGGGCCGCGCACGTCTGCACGCACATCAAATAAATATCCACGCAGGCGATCACCAGCACGAATGGAATCGCGCGGAATCATGTGTTCCCGCGGAACAATGGCTTCAATGCCGCCACCGATATCGATGGTTGCACTACCACGCTCAACACGCTTGACGATCCCGGAGAGCAACTCACCGATACGCGGTTGGTATTCTTCAACCACCTTGGCGCGCTCGGCTTCGCGCACTTTCTGCACGATCACTTGCTTTGCGGCCTGCGCTGCAATTCGACCAAACTCGACGTTTTCAATCTGCTCTTCGATGGTCTCGCCAGCCTGCGCATCAGCACGCTCATCCTTGGCGTCAATCAGCCAAAGTTGCGCATCCGGGTTTTCCATCTCGATACCCGGCTCATCGCCATCGAGGATCTCCCACACGCGGAAGGTTTCGTAGTCGCCGGTCTTACGATCAATCGCAACCCGCGCCTCGATATCTTCTGCGTGACGCTTTTTGGCTGCCATCGCCAGTGCCGCTTCGAGAGCTTCAAAAATATCCTCTCGACTGACACCGCGTTCGTTGGAAACCGCCTCCACAACTTGAAGGATTTCCTTGCTCATTGCTCTGACTCTCTCCCAAACGAGGCTAGGCCCCGGAATGCAATGCTGTACATTGCGCGAAAAAACTTAAAAATCAGGCTGCAAGCGACCACGCTCAACATCCGCCCAATCCAACCAAATCTCACCACGGGTGTCGTCGAGAATGCCGATATACCCATCGTCCACACCCAACAACTCGCCTTGGAAGTTACGCTGTCCATCTACAGGTCGATGTAAACGCAACTTGGCGCGCACACCCGCATACCGGCCGTAATGCAACAAACTGAACAGCGGGCGGTCCATCCCCGGTGAAGACACCTCAAGGGTGTAGTCGCCACGAATCGGGTCAGCAACGTCCAGTGCACCACTGAGCTGATGACTCACCTGCGCGCAATCATCAATATCAATACCTGCCGGCTTGTCGATATAGACCCGCAACAACTGCTGCTGCCCCTGCTGCGCCTGTTCAGCGCCGACATACTCGAAGCCCATGCCTTCCACCACGGGACGAATCACGTCATCAACTTGTGGACTGGCAATCGCCACGCGCTCGCGCTCCTCTTGGCTAAACAACAGCCTGCACAACAGGCAAAAATAAAACCCACAAAAAAGGGGCCAAAGGCCCCGATCTCGTTCTTTTTGCTTCCTCATCCCGGACCTTTGCTTGACCATTTCTGGTGTAAAAAAAGCAAAAGACCCCGGAATCGGGGCCAGCAAAAAGCTGTGTTGGTAGCGGGGGCAGGATTTGAAC